>JBDHQC010000007.1:0-25802 GCA_039806815.1 Parachlamydiales bacterium | reverse complement strand
TAATTATGTTGTTTCAGAGTACATAATATAGTTGTTATAATCTCCTTTTTAGCATCGGCACTTTCTGCTCTGATGAGTGCAAGGTGAATGTTTTGCGCTTTGAACAAGAAAAGCTTTTCTCTTGGAGAAAGCTCTTTTCCATCGAGCTGCATCGATGTTTGCCAAATCGCATGTTCGATTTTGCCAATCATATCATGAAAATTTTCTCTTTGAGAATGAGTAAGGTTGTTCCAAAAATCATATGTGCCAGGCATAAATTGCCCAGAAAGAGTTGGGAGCTTTTCCAACAATTGAAATGATTTTTTGTGTATATCTTCAAGTAAAGCTTTTTTAAGACTTTCATCTTCAATTGCAATTACTTGTTCTTGAAGTTTTGCAATGTCTGCTACTGCATTTTGAAAAAACGTTTGCAATTTTTCTGCATATTGTTTTTTTTCTTCGCTACTTGGTCCTTTTGCAAGTTCTTCTGAAAGTACGGCTCTTCTTGCGTCATTTGCTTCTACTAAACCAGGCATGAGATTTTTTGCATGAATCAATGCTCGAAATCCCGAAAAACCCTGTTTTGTTAACATTTCATTTTGAACTTTTTCAAGTTGTTCCAATTTTTTAGAAGATGGTGTTTCATGATATTCTGTAGAGAAGGCATATGAAAGAATCCGAATAAAATTAACTACATCTTTATTTAAAGGATGTTGAAGATCTGGGTTTTGTGCTTTTTCGGCCGTAATGAGAGAATAAGGATCCAGTAATATTTCTTTTACATACCTTTCTATGTCCTTTTCTTTGAGTTCGGCACTGAAAGATCTTCCTAAAGGGCCATTATTCTTTCGCGATTTTTCAATCGCATCACTTATTTGTTCGCTTATTGGACCTGCCAACTTATCTATCGCTTCTTCTAAATGTCCTTCTTTAAGTAAAACCAGAGCATCTTTGAATTCATTTTCTCTTCCAATTTCCTTAAAAAATGAATGAAGTTCTAAAAGCGAGCCTTGAACAATTGCTGCATACTGTTTTTCTTCTGATAATTGATCAGTAATTGCATTCAGATGCAAACGAAAGTCCTTTTGTGCTTTTTGGATGCTTTGAGTATCTTGTGGGACAATCTCGGTTGGCGCTGCTTTTTTTGTTGGAGTCATTTTTGCTTCTGCAACGCCAAGAAATGGAGCTGGGACTATTACTTCTGTTCTTTGTTTTGTATTTATCGCTTTGTTCTCATCGATTGATGTTGCCTTCCCTTGTTTTCTCCTCACCTCTTCAAGTCGTAAAGACACTTCTTTTTGCATTTTTTGAAGCGATTGTGGAATTTTTACACTTTCTTGTTTTTCTTGAGAAACACCTGTAAGAGATTTTTCAAGTTTTGTTACGACAAAATCAATTTGATCAAGACAAAGAGCAAGTGTTTTTTCTTGTGCATCGAGGGTCTGCTTTTGTGATGCTGCGATCGATCTTTCAATAAAATCGCACGTCATTGTATAGAGCATTTCTTCTTTTTTAAAACCTTCTGGAGGAATAAGAGTGCTGATCCAATTTCCAACGCGATTTACTTCTGTAGCTCCGCCTCTTTTTTTTTCTTGCATTTCCTCTGTTATTGTCCATTCTTTACCTATTTCATTTAGAAGTTGTTCAAATGCAACAATGGGCTGTCTTTCTTGTGTTGGCATTATTGGTTTTTCAAAATGCTTTTTCGTAACATCATCGAGCTCTTTTTGGGCTTTTTGAGCTATTTCTTTTGTTCCTGCTTCAAAATCTTTTGCAAAAGTTTCTCTTCCTTGAAGTGTTAAAGTTTCTACCTTTACTTCAATAAGTGGTTCGAAAAATTTGACAAGTACATTTGAGATTTCATCAAGATGTACTTGTTCGGGTAATGTAAAAACTGTAGTGGTTGGAGTTGCAGAGTCGTTAAAAACTGTTAATTTTCCTTTTTCAAAACGCAAAAAGACGGGCTGAAGTCCGTTTGGGCCCATATACCCACATGGAATAGTAAAAGATTCATTTTTCGCAATCTCAGTTGCAAATTCTTTTGCAAGTTCATTGAAAGCCTCTTTTCTTTTGTTCGATGGCTTTTTTAAAATCTGTTCTATTTTTTTCCCTGATTCAAACGCACTCGTCGTTGCTTTTTCAACCTCTGGATGAATAACGACATCCCCTTTTTTTGGAGCAGCCCAAGCTTTTCCGCTTTCAAGAGCTCCTAAAAGTTCGTGATAATGGTGGCGAGTGGAACTATCAAACGTTGCAGATGGATCTTTTTTTAAGAATGGAATGCGATATAATAAGGCAACTGTACTTGCAAAAAAGCGCTCAGGAGTTGATAAAAAAGTTCTTTCTTGCAAGATTCTCTCGACTGAAACCGTAGCTTTTCCTCCTACAGCTTCACCCTCTTTCTGCTTTACGGATACATTAAATCGGAGTTTTCCGTTGACAACCATCTCAAGTGGTGCATTGGGATCTTCTTTTTTAATGACTCGTATCCGATAGTTTTTTCCTTCTTTGAGATTGAGTTTATCAAGCGCTTGAAGGACAACTCCTTCATCAACTTTTGCTCCGCTTGTCCGAATTGAAAGTTTGCCCTTTTTTGGTTTCTCTTTTACTTCTTTTTGTGGCTCGATTGTTTTGTTATCGATCTTTATTTCATTGAAGCGATCATGAATTCCACCAGAACTTTCTGCCATTGTAAACCTTCACATTATTGATCTTTAAATCAGTTATAAAAAAATTATTATATATTTTGAAAAGGAAAAGAAGCGGTTTTAGCAAATGAATCTTCTATTGAGCAAAAAAAGAGAATCTTTGAGTAATTTCTCCTTTTGAATGAGAAAAAAAGAAAACTTGAGGCAAAATAATGCAAAGAACAACGCGCATTACCAAAAAACAAGCCCTTGCTTGATCAAGAGTTCTGCTGTAAGAATTGCGCCACCTGCAGCTCCGCGAACCATGTTATTAGAAAGAACAAAAAATTTGTAATCGAGAATTGGATCTTTTTTTACTCGACCAACTGCCGTACCCATCCCCTTTTGAAGGTTTTTATGAAGTTTTGGTTGGGGATAATCGTTTTCTTCGAAATACGTTATAATCGGATTTGGGGATGAAAAAAGATCGAGTTCTACGCATGGTGGAGAAAACTCACGCCATGCCCGAATAATATCTTCCGGTTTACACGGATTTTTTAGTTTTACCGATACTGCTTCGAGATGTCCTTCGTTGACTGGAACGCGAGTACATTGAGCTGAAATCTTCATGTCGGAAAAAACGATTTTTCCATTTTGAAAAGACCCTAATACTTTTGGTGTTTCTCTTTCGATGCGTTCTTCTTCATCTGCAATGTAGGGAATGACATTGTCGAGTACCGACATGCTCGGAACTCCGGGAAAACCTGCTCCTGATATCGATTGCATAGTCACGACATGCACTGCCTCAAGTCCAAACTCGAGTTGTAATGGCCGAAGAGCAAGACATAAGCCTATGACAGAACAGTTTGGTTTTGTGATGAGCATTCCACCATTTGGAAACTTTTGAGTTTTTAAAATCTCGAGTTGGTCCATATTTATTTCTGGCACGAGCATGGGAACGTTTTCGTCCATTCTATGATTTTTTGCACAGGAAATGACGACGTAACCTTTTTCAGAAAAAGCCTTTTCTACATCTCCTGCTATGGAAGAATCTAACGCTGAAAAAACAATCTTACATGGAAGATCAGGTGTAGGAGCACGGACTTGCATTTTTGCAGTGTGCTCAGGTATTGGGCTCAGTTCTCTCCACGTTACTGCCTCTTTATAGGGAATGCCTTGTGATTTTTCTGATGCTGCAATGCAAGTAACTTCCATCCACGGATGTCTTGCAAGGAGTTCTACTAACTTTTGACCGACACCTCCTGTTGCACCTAAAACTCCGACAGGAACTTTTCTTCTCAAGTACAGCTCACTTGACTTTACATCCCGAATAAGGCGATCTGGATCGCGATCGAGTGCTGAAGATTCATCTAAAAAATCAATGCCGGACATATGTAATCCTTATGAAGACTTATTTGTCTTTTTGACAGATCGTCTCAAAAAAATCCACCAATAAACACACGCCTATTCCTGTCGCAAAACGAGAAAGATGTCCTAACGGTGCATCTTCCAAGTAAGCACAAGAGGCAATGTCAAAGTGCGCCCATGGAGTTTTTCCGACAAATTCCTCGATAAATTTTGCAGCAGCAATAGCACCTGCACTCCTCGAGCCCCAATTTTTTATATCGGCAATTTCTGATTTCAGGGGTTCTTTATATTCATCGTAAAGTGGAAATTGCCATGCGCGCTCGCCTGCTCGATCTGCTGCTTTTGTAAGCTTTTTTGCTAAGTGGTCATCGTTTGAAAAAAGACCGATTGCATGTTTTCCAAGGGCGATGTCAATTGCCCCTGTCAGAGTTGCAAAATCGACAATGAAATCAGGATGAAATGCTTTATTTGCATATGCTATTGCATCTGCCAAAATGAGCCTTCCTTCAGCATCGGGATTTGTATTTTCAACTGTTATTCCACTATAGCTTGTATAGACATCACCAGGCTTAAATGACGTTGAGCTAATAGCATTTTCACAACAAGGGATAATCCCTATGACGTTGACAGGAATCTTATTTAGGGAAAGTGCTTTTATGGCACCGATAACAGATGCAGCACCTGCCATATCCGTCTTCATGTCGATCATATTGCTTACTTGCTTTATGCTTAAGCCGCCAGTGTCGTACGTGATGCCTTTTCCCACAATGCAAGATCGCTCTTTTGATTTTTTATTTCCTCGGTACTCCATAATAATAAAACGAGGTTCGTGATGCGATCCTTTAGATACTGCTAAAATTAGCCCCATTTTCTCTTTTTCAAGCCATGATTTGGAATGACAGGTCGTCTTTACATTGGAAATGCTTTTTGCAATTTTGCAAAGAAATTCAGGAGTGACGTCGTCTGCATTGCCATTGACGAGATCTCTACACAAAAAGACACCGCTTGTGAGATTTTTTACAAAGGCAATGTCTTTTTGTCCAAACTCTTGAGATACTCCGATAAAATCGATTTTTTTGAGCAATGTTCTTTTGGAATCTTTTTTTGATGCTGTTTTATAGACATCAAAGCGGTAATTTGCAAGGAAAACGCCTTCTATTACCTGTCTGAAGTACTTTCTTAAAGGAGTTGTAACGATGATCGAAATATGCTCAAAACCAAGCTCCATCATTTTTCTCGATACACAAGAAAATGAAGCTCGTATTCGATGAGGAGTAAGCGCATCTTTTTTGCCAAGTCCTAACAAAAGAAAGCGCTGTTTTTTTACGCAGACTAAAAATATTTCGTCTTCTTTTGCTAAAAAATCACCCAATTCGATTGGATCAAAAACGACTTCAGGAATGTGCAAATTTTTTTTATCGAAAATGGGCAGTGGTTTGCAATCGTCTTGCCAAAATGGCAAGACGATTACATCTACATCCGGATTTTTTTGTAACTCGTCAAAAAATTGTACCTTGACGTTGACTTCAGAATGGAATGTCGTCGTCATCGAAGGATCCTTGATTTGTTAAAGCTCCTGGCATCATGCCAACTTGCGCAGGTTGTGAACGAGCATTTGTTCGAGGAGCACCGAAATAAGAACTCGAACCGGGAGCAGACTCTTCGTCTTCTGATTCTTGCTGTTCTTGGCCTTGGCCATCTTTTTCACCTTTGCCACCGCCGAATGGATTAAAGCCGATATATTCTGCGATGACTTCAAACGACGTTTGCGGATTTCCGTTTCGATCTTGGTAAATATCTGGAATGCCCATATCTCCGAGGACGAAAACAGCAGATCCTTTTTTCAAATACTGAAGCTTTCGATCAAAGCGATCACCCCAAACAGTTACCTTCCACCATACTGTCTTTTCTTTGTTTCCTCGACGTATGTTTGTTGCAACTCTAAATGTCGTCACTTTTTGCCCGGAAGGGGTAAACCGCGTTTCCGGGTCTGCTCCTAAATGCCCTGCAATTTGAATTACGATCATACTATTTCTCCTCGAGGTAATAAAAAATTTCTGTAAACTTCAATTCTAATACTATATATCAAAGGGAATAGAAAGAGCAAAGGGAAAAGGAATATGCAGCCATATAAAACGACGAAAGGATTCCCCTATCCATTGGGAAGCACAAAGACGCAAAATGGATGGAATTTTAGCATATTTTCAGAAAAGCAACCAACGCTCGTAATTAAGGACAGATCGCAAAAACTTAAAGAAATTTCTTTTGATGCGCAAAAAAATCGCACAGGAAATATTTGGCATATTGGCATAGAGTCAGAATATGCTATTTTGTACTATCTTTATAAAGTCGAGTACGACAATGGCATCGCGTACTCAATCGATCCTTATGCAAAACTCATTCAAACCGGAAACGCTTTTGGCCATAACCATTGGCATGATCAGAAAACGCCTCCCTTTGGCGTTGCGCACGTTATGCAAGAATTTGATTGGGAAGATGAGGTTATACCTCACGTTTCAAAAGAAAATCTCATCATTTACGAGATGCACGTGCGCGGATTTACACAAGATCCTTCGAGTAACGTAACAAAAACCGGCACGTTTTTGGGACTTATCGAAAAAATTCCCTATCTTAAAAGTTTAGGAATCAATGCTGTCGAACTTTTACCTACTTTTGAATTCGACGAAAACGAATACAAGAAAATATACCCCAAAACAAAAGAACAGCTCTACAACTACTGGGGGTATTCCCCTTTGAGTTTTTTTAGCCCCATGCAACGGTATGCAACGCATGACGACCCGCTCATTGGCGCTAATGAATTTAAACAGATGGTCAAATCATTGCATAAAGCGGGAATTGAAGTTATTCTCGATGTCGTTTACAACCATACGGGAGAAGGTGGAAAAGCAGGAAAACCGTGGAGCTGGAAGGGGTTTTCAGAAAAATCGTACTACCTTGAATCACAAACAGGTGATTTTCTCAACTTTTCTGGGTGTGGCAATACCGTAAATTGCAATAATCCGATAACTCAAGATCTCATCATTGATTCACTTCGGCATTGGATCTACGAGTATCACATTGATGGATTCCGATTTGATCTTGGTTCTATCTTGACAAGAGGACAAGATGGAAATCCATTACAGAATCCGCCACTTGTCAAAAGAATCTCTGAAGATCCGATCATCAAAACGAGGAAGCTCATCGTTGAGCCTTGGGATGCAGAAGGCTTATACCAAGTAGGATCGTTCTTTCGCCTATCAAAAAACAATACACACCAATGGCAAGAGTGGAACGATACGTATCGCGATGCAATTCGCAACTTCATAAAAGGAACAGATGGATTTGCAGGAAAATTTGCAACGAAGATTTCTGGCTCTGAAGACCTTTTCGGAAATGGTGGAAGTCCTCTTACGAGCATTAATTACGTCACCTCACACGATGGATTTACCTTAAAAGATCTCGTCTCGTACAACAAAAAACACAACATGAGTAATGGTGAACACAATCGCGACGGGATGAACAACAATTATTCTTGGAATTGCGGGCACGAAGGAGAAACTACAGATGCAAAAACCATCAAATTGAGAAAAAGGCAAATGAAAAACTTACTCCTTGCACTCTTCGTTTCCCAAGGCGTTCCGATGATGCTCATGGGTGATGAATGTGGGCACACAAGACAAGGCAACAACAACACCTGGTGTCACGATAATGGCCTCAATTGGTTTTCTTGGAAAGATCTAGAAGAAAACAAAGACCTTTTTAGTTTTTGTAAAAATCTCATACAGTTTCGAAAAGATCATCCAGTGTTGCGAAGAAATAGCTTCTTAGATCCTCGAGACGTCTTTTGGCACGGAAAAGATCCATTTACACCGGATTGGTCAGAAAAATCTCGCTTTGTTGCATTTACGCTTAAAGACAACCTGCAAGGAAACGACATCTACATCGCTTTCAATGCCAACTTCAAACCATTAAACGTCACACTGCCCTCTTTATCCCATGATAAAAAATGGCACATCATCGTAGACACCAAAAACGATGCATCGTTTAATTTTACAGGTGAGCAAAATGCAAAAAGCATCGAAACCTTGAAAATTACTTTGTGTGAATACTCAAGTGTGATGCTGAGGGCGTGTTAGTATTGGAATTTATTCCACAGATTTTCGTTTGGTGCGCTAGTCTATTGGACTTAGAATTTAAAAGATCTTCGTATGAAATACGCTTCACGTGTCTCACAGTATCTCTTTCAAAATACGTCCGAAGATTTCTGATTTAAATTGGAAATTTGATATTACATCAGAGTTACTTTGAAAATTGAGAGGCAAGGTTAGAAATTGCACTCAGGGAAAAACTTGGTAATTTAAAGTCTATAGTAGGCCTTGAGGATAATATTGTTCTTGCAAAGCAAAATTTTCCGAGAGGATGACTTTTATTTTTGATCCCATCTCTTATTAGCGCTCTCTAAAGCTTCTTTATAAACATTATCTAGAAGAGCGTCAAAGTTTTCGGGAGGTGTTTTGCCCTGGAAATTCATTACTAATTCCGCATCTTGACGCATTCTTTTTTTAGCTTCTATCTCGAAATTGACTTTATTTTCAGATGTATCATTTTGATATGCTCTTTTGGCTTGAGGCCTTTGAAATATTAAATTTGCAGACTCTCTCAAGAGGGTTTGTGCACTTTGGACAGAAGAAATATTTTCCTGTTTTGGTTCTACCCTAGTAGGAGTTTCTTGTTTTGCTTCTTCCTTAACATGAGTTTCTTTCAGAACTTTGATCATGGCTTCGACAGTGACAGTTGTAGTAGTATCTGGAAATCTATGTTCTAACTTTTCCAGATATTCCTGTGAACCTACTCCAAATTTTGTTTTCTCATTTCCAGATAAAAATGTCTCTATGGCATCTGCCATAAGCCAAGCTTTACGACCTTCGTCAATGTTCCCAGTTTTACCCTCTTTTTTTAAACCTTTCCAAATTTCTTTAAAGATATCTTGCGTTGATTTATGTTTTATTGAAGGCTTGCGTTCCTCTTGAATAGTTGGTTCTTCTATTTCAGGTTGAGTTGATATTGTTTGCGGTCTTTGCTCAATTTGCGATATTCTTGATTCAATTAATTCACCAATCTTTCTCCCAACATCCACAAATCCAAGAAACTGTTTGTCTGTTACTTCCGTTTTGCCTTCCGCTGGAATAGCCTTCTCTAGTTGCTCAATTCTTAATTGCTTCAAATTATCAACAATATTTTGACTCATTTCTTTAATATCATTTTCATATCCTTTATAACCTTTGGCCTCCATTCTTCTTGCAATTTCTTTACTAATAAGATCAAATGGATCTTTTACACGAGGGCCTTTTGAGGCATCAACGACAAAACTTGAATATATTGATTCTGATTTAGAAGCAAGATTTTGTGGCGTTTCTGCAAGTGGTTCCTTTATTTCTCCCTGTGAAGAAGCTCGTTCTCGAGGCGTGAAAATTTTCAAAATATTAGAAAGATAACCTAAGCTAATTTTTGTATTATTTACTCGCAATTCATAACTTATGTTTTGCTTTTCTGCATTTGATGTTCTTGTAAGAGATATGCTTGGTGGTTTTAGATCTTTTACTTTTTCAGAAATTGCACTTTTCATTTCACTAACTTTTTCTAAAAAACGACTAAAATCAATGTTCATAATACCTCATCATAAACTTTGCATCTTTCGAAAAATTAAATTTATGGATCTCTGACTCTAAAAATTTCGGTAGAACATAGGTCAAGAGAATTTCTTTAGTATCGAAAAAACTTGATTTTCAACAAATAAACGACGTTGTAAAGCATCGGAATTCATTTTAAAGTTTTAGGATTTTTTTCGTTCTCATAATCTACTAATGTTTTAATCATGTTTTCAAGATCTTCCATTTTAGGATTCTGTCCAAATTTTTTAATAAGCTCTGTTTTATATGATGTGTAACGAGAGAAGCCGCCAAATTCAGGGATTTGTTCTTTTCTCAAGTCTTCACGGTTAGAATCATTCACACCACCGAATTTAGCCCTAGAAATATCAGGAGCAAGAAAATCGTAAATTGCCACTTCAGCTGCATCCTTCGCTCTGCCATTTCGTATGAATAAAGACTTGTTAAGAGCATTATCTATTTGCGTCATTTTTGTAACAACAGCCTCTGACTCAAGAAAAGCTTTTTGGGCTTCTTCTGTTGAAACGAGTTCTTCAAGATTTGAAGGTTCTTGTTTTGAAACATTAGGTTCTTCAACTTCATGAGATAATTGTTCGTTTATTATTCGATTCATATCTTCATTTAGGTTGATGTAACCAAACTCGTTCTTTTTCTGTTCAGCTTTAAAGAGGCCAAAAACATTGCTTGTTATTTTGCTTGCCAGAACATCTTTATTACCTCTAACTTCTTTGTCTTCAATTCTCTTCATAACTTCTTTCTTTATTGCTTCTAGGACAGAGTAATCAGGGTTAGCGGCATAGATTACAAAAGTCGATGGAACAGTTCCTTGTTTTTGCTTTGGAGCTTGTGCTTTTATAGGTTGTTGAGCAGTTTCAGGTTTTGCTTCAGGTGTTGTTTTTGGTGGATTTAATAAATGGTGAATCATTCCACTTACATCTACAGAATTTTGTTGGGGAAGTTTCTCTTCTTTCATAGCTACTTTCATTTGTTTTAGTTTCTCAACAATAGCATCTCGGATTATAGCAATATCCTCTTCTTTTCCTTTTGTGTGTTCAGCCCCCCCCATCTGTTTTGTAATCTCTGCTTCAATACTCCTTTTATTTCGACCACTCGCTGGTTCTAACATATCAGCAAAAATTGGGGACACTCCTTGTACCTCTTTTGGAACATGCTCCAGCATTTTCACTTTCTCTTGAACCGCTAAATCTATGTTTTCTCCAATATGTAATCGTTTTTTCATCTCTTCTTGAACGTTTTGACTAATCGCTTTATGTGAAGGAAGTGTGGTGACCACAGGAGTTTTTTCTGATTGAACTGTTGGTGGACTAATCAAGAATTTGATCATATCCGAAGATTTTGATTTTTGATCAAACTGATTATCTTTTAATTCTGTAATAAATGTCTGATACTTATCTTTATTTTTGGTGGCACCTGTATATGCTTTCTCATCTCCCGTTGGTCCAATATGTTTAAAATCTGCTACAGCTTGTGCCATTATTCTTTGGTCACGATCAGATAGATCGATATCAGTAAGACCGCTATTTGTCATTTCACTTTTAATATCCTGGTAATTTTGCTGTACATCTGCTTTTCTCTCATCTTGTTTACTTTTTGTAGATGCTGGTTTTTGTTCAGATTTACCAATCTTTGGTTCTGAAGAAACGATTTGTGCGGGGGCTTTTGTTTCACGACTAAGATATTTCTTTACGCTTGTTACAGAGAACAATCCAAAAAAACCAGTTCTTGTTCTTTCAGCATTATTTGCTTTCTGTTGTTCAGAGCTTACGTTTTGCGTTTCTTTACCTTTTGGTTTTCGTCCTACATTTAAACTACCTAAAGTTGGCCTTCCTTCTACATTTCTACTTAACCCTAACCATTGACTAAATTTACGACCTACAGCATCCATAATCACACCTCATCTTGATGCTTTTGCATCTTTACGGAAATTTCTTCTTTTATTTCCTTTACTTGCTCTTTTACGCTGTCGAATTGAGGATCTTTTCCGAGTTTATGTATGAGTAAATCAAGAACATCGAGTGCACGGTGATACTCTTTTAATTGCTCATGGCATTTGGCAATCATGAGGTCGCATATGGGATTATCTACTTCTAAAGAGCTTTCGACCGTAAAGGCTTCAAGCGCATTATCATAGTTTTCTGATAAAAACGCAGCATGCCCTAAACCATTCCAAAATACTGGCTGATCGGGCTCGAGTAATACAAGGAGGTTAAAAGCTAATACTGCATCTTTATACATGCTTTCATCGTAAAGAGATTTGGCAACTTTGTACATTCTATCCAGTGAATCTTCATCGACTTGAACCAAGTCAGAAAATGTAACATGCTCTTCGTCTAATTTCTTTAACATCTCATCAAAGTGTTCTTTTACGTAGTTTGCCTGTTCTTTAATCCGTGCCATTGCAGCATTTGTTTGATCCGTAGTAAGTTCATATTTTTTTAAACCATTTTCGATGTGGGAAATACTTGTATTGAGATTCCGACTCATCTCCTCTATCCCTTTTTGAATCTCTACGCTCACGCGTTCTTCTTTGACTTTCTTTGGCTCTATGTCAGTCGGTGAATAATTTTCTTCGACTATCATAACCGCAAGTTGCTTTGCTGCGGGTGAGATTACAAGTTGTTGTGTCTGAGAACTTCCTTGTTCCATAAAATACTCCCCTCTTTACTCTATATTGATTATTAATCTTAATTTTTTTTTTTAAAATAATTATTATATTGTAGAAAATGGGAGTAATTAGACAAAAGAGTAGCCTCTTAATATCGGCTACTCTTTTATTGGGGAGAATATTACAGTTTTATGACGGTCATAAACCCGGATACATCATTGAGGTAGGATCCTGCTCCTAAGATGGTCAAAGTGTTCGTAGTTCCGCCGTTGTTATTTATAAGACTTATTTGATCTCCTGCAGTCAGGCTCATATAGGCAGACCCCGTAATCAACTCATTGAATTGTTGTCCTGAGGAAATCTCCGTTGCAGTTACTACCACTGCATTTTGTTTTATGGCGATTCTATCTCCATGGGAATAGACATTGGCACCATACAAAACAAGATATGATCCTGTCGTATTAATCGTAAAAATTCCCGTTAAAGAGTTATAAGAAATAGCAGCACCCGATATCACCGTTTGCTGATCAAAGACAATTGGACTTCCAACGTTGATGATGTGGATCCCTTGTGTAAACACGTGGGCAAAATTCAATGAAAGAAGCGCTGCTGCAGGACCTGTGACGCCTTGAGCACCAGTTGCACCTGTTGGCGATAATCCAGCAACACCCGTTGCACCTGTTGGGCCTGTCGCTCCAGTTGCACCATTTGTACCCGCTACTCCATCTAAACCTGTTGGTCCTATAGGACCAGTCACTCCTGTCACAGAATTAGGATCACCTTGAGAACCTTGTGGACCTGTTGGGCCTGGACCTCCCGGCATCCCGTCTATTCCAGTCGCCCCCGTTGCACCTGTTGGACCTTTATGACCTTTTGGTCCGGGATTTCCTTTATGTCCTCGCGGACCGTCGCAACACCCTTTACCCTTTTGTATGAATTGAATATCTCGTTCTGCAGCACAACATAACGAATGTGCTAAAATAAAGAGAAATACAGTACTAATTGTAATGCGCATAAGTTAATTTTCACCTTATTGAGATTTATATAAAATATCGGCCCCCTCTCAGTATGAGGGGGAATAACTCAAAACGTTATGATAGTTCTGCGATCGTAATAAAGGCAGATGTATCACCAGTGAATGAACCTGCACCCCATATGTTCAATGTGCCTCCAGTGTTATTATTTATAACACTCAATGCGTCTCCTGCATTTACGGTGAGTATGATCGATCCCGTGACGAGCTGGTTAAAGCTCTGACCCGACGAAAGTTGGCTTGCAGTAACTACAGTACTATTCTGCTTTAAGGCAATGCGGTCCGCATAGCCATAAAGACTTGCTCCATACATAATGAAATAGTTTCCACCTTGTGTAAACGTAAATACCCCTGTAATTGAGTTATACGTAAAAGCAGATCCAACTTGAGTCAGCGTATTTGTAAATATTATAGGATTCCCGGGAGCAATATTATCGACTTCTCCGGTAATAAAATAGCTTCCATGGTTATTTGCAGCAATTGATGAACTTGGACCTGTAGCGCCTGTAGGACCTGTAGGACCTGTGACCCCAGTAGCTCCATTTACTCCTGCAGCTCCTGTCGCACCTTGAGCTCCTGTCGCACCTTGAGTACCTGCTGTTCCTGTTGCACCTTGAGGACCAGTTGGACCAGTCGCCCCTGTCGCTCCATTCTGACCGGGATCTCCTGTTGGCCCTGTTGCTCCCGTAGTTCCGAACGTTCCATCTCGTCCAGCAGGACCGGTAGGACCAGTTGCCCCTTTGTGACCGATGCGACCTCTATGCCCTCGATGTCCTCGAGGTCCACAACAGCCACTTTTATCGATCAGCTCTTGTTCATTGACACAGGAAAGAGAGCTTATATGTAATGATTGTGAAGCAATGCAGAAAAAAAGAAAAAGTCTTGATAAATGCATAATTTTTTTACCTTCTTAAAACAAGTTACTTGATAAAACCCTGCGAACTTACAGTAATAATATTTTTACTTTATATGAATAAACAAGATGAGATCAAGCATGTTTTCAAAGAAATTTTGATAGAATGTCAAGATTTTTTTCTTGCTGGAAAGTACTAACATTTCTATAATAAAGAGGACTAAAATGTACTTAAAGGAGCTTTTTAAAATGCGTACGGCACGCCTACGGTTACTGAGTATAAATCTCAATAACCTCGATGTAGAAAATTACTCTACACAATCTATACAAAATTCAATCCTTTCCTTTTTTGCTTCAATAAAACGCAAGCCTCCATTCGTTTCTCCTAAACGAAAATAATTTATTTCCATTTTCGATTTCCATTAAGAAAGTAAAATCACACTTTTTCTTTCTTAAAGAATTTTTACATACTATATATTTTTCTGGAGATATCCATGTTAGAGGCTATATTTTACAATCTATCACTTGCAGACAACTTCTTTTGGAGTTACATAGCATTTGTTTTAATAATTTCACTTGGCGTGTATTTCACAATTCAAAACCGTTTTTTTCAAATTCGCGCCTTTCCATCAATTATTCGCATTTTTTTTCATTTTCTTGCTCATACTAATGCTCAAAAAAGAGGCGTTCACCCATTAAAAGCATTTTTTGCATCAGTAGGTGGCATGATTGGGATCGGTAACGTCGTCGGTATCGTCACTGCAATCCAAATTGGTGGTCCCGGAGCTCTTTTTTGGGTCTGGATGGCAGCACTCATTGGAACTGTCATCAAATACTCCGAGATATTCTTAGGGATAAAATATCGCGTCGAAAACGAAAGAGGAAGTTATAGCGGTGGCCCAATGTATTTTCTTGCTTCTGCCTTTAAAAGTCCGCTTATTCCACTCTTTTGCGCCTTCTTACTCTGCATTTATGGCATTGAAATTTATCAATTTAAAGTTATCACAGATAGCCTTTCATCAAATTTTGGATTAAATCACTATTTCGTTCTTGCCCCCTTACTTTTTCTAATCGTGTACGCAAGCCTCGGAGGTGTTCCGCGCATTGGGAAAATTTGCAGTATCATAATGCCTTTTTTTATGATTCTTTATTTTTCAATGAGTCTGTGGGTTATCATTCAAGAAATACATTTACTTCCGGAGATCCTGAATACAGTATGTACTTCAGCATTTACAGGACATGCAGCAGTCGGTGGCTTTGCAGGAAGTACAGCACTTTTAGCAATTCAACACGGAATTTCGCGAGCTGCATATTCTGCAGATCTTGGTATTGGGTATGACTCAATCATTCAAAGTGAATCCAATACCTCTCACCCTGAAAAACAAGCAAAATTATCAATTCTTGGAGTATGCATCGACAATCTCATTTGCACATTGAGCATATTCGTCGTCTTACTTTCCGGAGTTTGGAAATCGGATGTGGCACTTGAAGGATCTCATCTTGTACAAACTGCATTAAGTCAGTACTTTCCCTATATGCACATCTTTATTCCTCTTTTTCTGTTAGTTGCAGGATTTACAACCATGATTGCGTATTTCTGCGTAGGAATTACCTGTGCACGATTTTTATTTCCCCGTTTTGGAAAAGAGATGTACGTAGGATATGGCGTGATAATATTACTAATCTTTTCCTTTTTAGATCAGTCACATGCGTTATTGATTATGTCTTTATGTGGTGCCTTGCTCTTGATACTGAATTTACTTGGAATATATGTCTTGAGAAAAGAAGTTGTCTTTCAAGAGGAAAACTATTCTCAGAACATTACATCATTAGAGCTGTCGTAAAAGATGCCGAAATGTACCTGTACATTTCGGCATAGCAGAATTAAGGGAATGGGTATACATTTGTTACAACAAAATTTCCGAATTGATAGTTACCGTTGATCTCTCTGAGAACTACCTGATTGGTATTCAGATCAATAGCTCTATAGACTATCGTAATAGGAAATCCATTCAAGGAAGCTTTAAGCGTATAATTTGGCAATACGTCATCCGTGAGCAGTGAGACAATACCATACTGAGTCCAAGAACCTCCTGCGAAAATAGCAACAGCGATGAAACGCTGTCCTGTTACCTTATCAAGAGTAATCCAGGCAACAGTAGAACCTTCAGAAGTTGAAGAACTTACTTGAGGTGCAAAAGAATACTTCGTAGTATCAGACAGAGTCGTGCCAGCACTAATCGTATTCGTAGCAAAATTAACCGGCGCTCCTCGGATAATGCGCGTCGTGCCATTATCAACCTCCCAAGCTAACGCCCCGTCTGAAAAAAAATCTGAAGCACATTGGGGGTTATTTCCATTCACACAATTCAAGGATTGTGTTGCAAAAAGAATAAAAAGAATAAAACACTTTAGCATCATTTTGACATATTTTTTTTCACAAACAGTCATTTGGTTTCCCCATCAAATTATTTTGAGTACATACTTTATGAACCATTTCAGTAAAGCTTTATAACGAAAAGCGGCTCCAAAAATTAATGAACTGCTTCATGCGTTTCAAGGAGGAGACATTGTTGTTATTGCAGACATATTAGAAGTATCCATTGGCCACCCTGCACTTCTTGCTTTAATTTTTACAACACCTGCCTCGACACATCTCCACGTAAAAATAGTATTTCCAAAGTTAATATTTGACTGCATTTGAAAGTCCGGAAACACATTGTCTGTGGCAGCAGAGATCAAAGTAGGAGAAGCTTGCCAAAATGGAGGACCGTTTAAAAAACGGGAAATTGCATAAAGAGAACTCAGACCGGAAATAGGGTTTGTGCTAATCCATGCAGCAGTTCCTTGAGTATTAACTCCTGATCCATATTGCAAGCCAAATGAATACAGTGTGGGATCCGATATCGTTGCAAAAAAATATGTACCACCAGCGAATACTGCGGCTTGAATTTCCCTCGTCGTGCCGGTATCGAATTCCCAGACAACTGTCTCGTTTCCAACGTCATCGAGAAGCACAATGGGATTGTTTGGATTATTCAGAGAAAAAAGTGAAGTACCGTGTAATGAGACTATGAGAAGAATTTGAAACAAACGACGTAACGTCATAAAATCTCCATTGAGCTATAAAATTAAGGTGATAGTTGCGTACTTGTAAGGTCCCACGTATTGGGAAAAGTTCCATTTCGTATTTTTAACACGACATTTCCAGAATTATCAATAGTTCGCCAAACAACGGCCATGTTATTTGAAAACACCAACGCTACAGATAGTTTATAGTCCGGTAAAACATCATCTGTAACATCAGAAATTAACGTTGCAGGAAACATCCATCCGGAGGGATCCTGATAACTTATCGCATAGATTGCTCTCTTTCCTGTTATTGGATCAACGCTTATCCAAGCCGCTACAACATTAGGCCCACCTGTTATAATTCCAACCTGTGGGCTAAATGAGTAAAGTGAAGGATCTGAAAGTTGAGTTGCTGGCAAATTAAAAGTACCGCCCAGGTTTGTTTTAACAGCACCATAGATAAATCGGGTAGTCCCTGAATCAACTTCAAACACTAAAGCTGTATTCAACGGAAAATCGTTCCAAATCATCGATGGATTATTGGGATTATCGGCATGTAACCCCAATGTCGACATAAAATAAAGACTTAAACCAAACACGCTCTTTACAAGACGAAAGCTATACTGATTTTTCACTCGCTCTTCAAAGCTCCATAATACGATTGTAAAATTTAAATTATAAATAGAAAACGCATGTAAATTTTGTCAACCGCAAAAAGGATTTTACGATAGATGTATTACTTCTTTGTCATTGTGCATCTTTATCCAGCACTCAGAAATGAGGTTATACTTGAGAAATTCCTCGCCTTGAGATTTTGGATCTTTCGATAAAAAAAGAATTGTCGCTATTGCATCAGAAGTCATGCAATCGTTCGATTTTACTGAAACGCTTGTAATAGAATTTTGCAAAACAATTTGAGGATTCAAAGTTTCAGGATCGAGTACATGAGTATATGTGGTATTGCCAAGAGTCCAATTTTGAACATAGTCTCCACTTGTTGCAAGGCTTTCATTGTAAAGAGATACAATTGCAAGTGCATTTTCGGGACCAGGGTTTTCAGGATCTCGAACAAACACTCTCCAGGGTCTTCCTTCAGGATGTAGCGCCATGGTTCGAATTTCCCCACCCCAATCGACATAGAGACTTTCAAAACCAAGTGCTCTAATGCGTTGAATTAAAAGATCGACAGTATACCCTTTTGCAATGCCACCAAAATCAAACCCCGTCATATCGTATTTTTTTTGCAATGTCCCAGATGTAAGAACAATATTGTTCCAACCTACTGAATGTGAAAGTTCTTCCAACACATCATTATTTGGAATAATCCCACACTCAAAACAGCCTTTCCAATAGCGTTGCAACGGCTCAACAGTTGGATCAAAGCGCCCTTTTGAAAGATGTACAAAAAAAGCACAGCGTTCGAGAAAATCTTGCATTGTCTTAGATAATTGTATTGATTGATGTGCTTTCAATCGGTTTATTTTACTTACTTCTGAATTCGCATTCCACCGATTCAAAGTGGTATCAATTTCTTCGAATACGCCCTGAATTGTCTTAGAGATGCGAATGATATCGTTTTCAGATAAGCTATGGCCAATGACGATGCGATAAGGGACTGTCATGACGACACCCGATAATTCATAAACTTGTAGTCTATTGTCAGAACAGCAACTCAATGCGAAGAGAAGGAGGATCACGGAAAATATATTTTTATAAACCAAGGCAACTCTTCCAACTTTTCACAGTGTTTTGTAATAGCATTGCTATAGTCATGGGGCCCACACCTTTTGGAACTGGAGTGATCGCCGATGCAAGAGGGCTTACTTCGTTAAAGTCGACATCCCCGACCAAACGAAACCCCTTTTCTGAAGACGGATCCTCTATGCGATTTACCCCGACATCAATTACGACGACGCCGGGTTTCACCATAGAGCTTTTAACAAATTTCGGGCTTCCAATAGCTGCAACGAGAATGTCTGCAGTTTTACAAATTTCGGCAAGGCGCTCTGTTTTACTGTGAGCGACAGTCACCGTTGCATTGAGATCTTGTGCGTTTTGCATGAGTAAACTTGCAAGAGGTTTTCCTACGATATTACTTCTTCCTAAAATGACGACGTGTTTTCCAGAAATTGGGATTTGGTAAAACTCTAAGAGAGTTTTTATTCCGAGAGGTGTACAGGGAATAAAACCGGAAAAATCTCCTTGAATGAGTTTTCCTGCATTGATTGGATGAAAACCATCGACGTCTTTAGAAGGATCAATTTTTGAGATAATATCTAATGACGATATTCCGCTTGGAAGTGGCAATTGCAATAAGATACCGTCGCAACCATTGTCGGAATTGAGTTGATTGATGAGACTGATAATTTCTGTTGCATCCTTTGGAGCAAGCTGAAGAACCGTTGATTCAATTCCTACATCTTTACAAGCAGAAGCTTTTCTTGTGACATAGGTCTTCGATGCAGGATTTTCAGTGGTAAGAATGGCAACGAGTTTCGGCGGTCTTGCATGCGTTTTTTTTATAGTATCGCGAATTTCATCTTGAATTTTGTTTGCAAGAGGTGTTCCTTCTAATAGTCTCATTTTTAAGTCTCTCCTCCTCTCATTCGCCTTCTTTGCAACCATGTGATGGGCATGGAAAAACAAATAAAAGCATATATTGCATCAACACAGGGCATAAACAAAACGTCTGATAAAATCCAAGAGATTGTAAAAGGATTGGAAAATCCTAAAAGAAGTATAAAAACCCCTTTGAGCAAAGTTGAAATACTTGAGAAGAGAAATGTCAAAATGAAAAGCGTAGAAAGAAGATCCTGGAAAAAAAATTGACGCAATCGCAAAAGAAAAATTTGCGTGAGAAGAAAACACAGGCCGAGCATGCCAAATAATGGAGTATACTGTATAGCATCAAGAAAACATCCCAGTAAAAACGCAGTCCAAAGGGCATTTTTCGAAGAAAAAATGTACAGGGCAAAAATGCAAGGCGGAACGACAAAAAGAAGGCGCAATGACACGAATACATTTGGTACAATGAGTGTCATGAAAAGCGAAAATGCTATTGCAAAAAGAACTCCTGGGACACTTTTTATCATCGTATGGACTCTACACCCTTTTTGATAAAATCGTTTTCTAGAATAGAGAAAACAGAACTCTGACCGATGCTTATGTAATCAAATCCTTGTTTTGCAACATCTATCGGATCGTATTGATTTCTTCCATCAAAAAAAGCATTTCCTTTCATCGTTTTTCGCATTGAATCAAAGTCTAAAAAGCGAAACTCCTTCCATTCAGTAACTAATACAAGAGCATCTGTACCATCTACGCACTCATCGATTGTAGAACACCAGTTGATTTCACATTCTGACAGGTATTTTTTTGCGCTTTCTATCGCAATTGGATCGTATGCACGAATTATCGCACCTTTTTCCAAAAGTGAGGAAATGATGGTCAAGCTTGGGGCTTGTCTGCAATCATCCGTATCTGGTTTGAATGAAAGCCCCAAAATTGCAAATGTTTTTCCTCGTACTCCATTTTTTTCTAAATAATAGTCGGATATTTTTTCGACGATTCTGACTTTTGCATTTTGGTTTATTTCGTCAATTGCATCGAGCAATTTTGTCGATATATGATTTTGTTCAACTGTTGCCCGTAAGGCCTTTATGTCTTTTGGAAGGCACGATCCCCCATAGCCACACCCTGCCCATAAGAATGCATATCCTATGCGTTTATCAGAGCCAATGGCGCGTCGAACATGCTGAATGTTTGCCCCTGTTTTTTCGCAAAGCTCTGCCATCTGGTTCATGTACGATATTCTCAATGCAAGCATAGTATTTGCTGCATACTTACTCAATTCACTCGATGCAACATCCATAAAGAACATGCGATCGTGACTGAACATAAAAGGGCGGTATAAGTCTTTCATGATGCTTTCTGCACGAGCGCTTTCACATCCGATAATTACTCTATCAGGACGCATGAAATCAGAAATTGCAGAACCTTCTTTCAAAAATTCCGGATTCGATACGACATCGAAAGAACACGTTTTATTGAGTTTTTCAAGTTCACTTTGAATTATTGTTTTTACTATATGTGCCGTGCCACAAGGGACAGTTGATTTATTGACAATGACCTTATAGTCATTCATGTGTTTTGCAAGTTCTATTGCGACAGACTTTACTCGAGAAAGATCACATGCACCATCAGGGCCAATTGGTGTATCGACTGCGATGATACAAATGGTTGCCCGTTCGACTGCTTCTTTATATTCTGTCGTAAAAGTAAGGCGTTCTTTTTCAATGTTTCGCTTGAGCATTTCAGAAAGACCAGGCTCGAATATCGGAGACTCCCCTTGCTTTAACATTGAAATTTTTTCTTTATTTACATCGAGACAGCATACTTTAAATCCATTCTCTGCAAAGCATGTGCCGCTTACAAGTCCTACATATCCAGTACCAATAATCAATATCTCGTACATGATTCACCTTTTCAAAATCCTATTCAGTATAGCTTTTTTGGAGAAATTTCAAAACAGGAATAACACAAAGAGATGTAAAACAATTTTTTTCATAAACTACTAAATATAAATTTAATTATTGTAGTTTGCATGCCCGATTCGAGTAATCTCGGTTTTTGTAGTTTTATGACCACTGCTTCCGCCGATTCGGAATTGAATATCGAATCGATCGTCGGGGCGTCTATGCTGGTATGAAAATGTGACGCGAAGAGCACCGCCAATAACTGTCGTTAGATCTACTTCGTACTCTAGATATTTTGGGCAATGAAATCTATTCCATCCATTTCTCGTTTTAAATTCGAGGATAACAGTTGGTGAAAGTCTAAAAAAAACATTTGTTAAAAAAGTGTCTCTTTTATCTGACACTTGCGAATGTCGAAGTCTGTGTTCTGAGATGACGGAGTCTAAAATGAAGTTTTCGACGTCGACCTTTCTCCAAGCATAAGGACTTCTATGTCGATATTCCAATCCAAAGGCTATGTCATCAGTGACTGTGACATCTCCGCGTATGTTGAGGTGGTCGAGTATGTTATGTTGTGTATCCCAAGCACTTTGGAAAGAGTACGTACTCCACGATGTTGCTTTCCATTTTCCATCGAGGTAAACGCGAGGAACTGTTGATCCTATTGTATTTGAACTGTAGAAGGCTCGTCCATAGAGATCGAGCATGAGCATTTTTTCAAAGTTTTCTCGATCGGTCGCTGTGAGATAATTTCTTGCACCGAAACGAACTGTATTTAAACGTCCATACCCATCCTGAAGATCGAATATGTAATGTTTGTTATGCGTTACAGTAGGCTTTGTCACGTGTTCATAAGAAACATACGGCACTACCGAATGGGTTACGGAAGAATAGTTTTTGATGAGTCGCGTGTTGACTTCGATGCCGAAATTTGCAGCAGCTAATAGTCGCGATTCACTTTGGGGGCTGTTGCTGTAGCTTATAGCATTATACCCTACTTTTGGCGTGATATTGAGATGCCCTAAGGTATAATTTCTATACAGTTGCTGAGAAAGCTGTATGCGAGAAGAATGAAAGTTATGAACGTGCGATGTTTCTCTTGCGTACAGATAGTCTAAATACCCTGCAGAAAAGTTGTTATTGATAATCCAATTTGTAGAACCAAGCTGATAGGGCTTTACGTTAAAGTCGAACATCGGAAGTTCTTGCTTTACCGCTTGGAAGTCATTTATGCGCACTTTGGCATTGAGGCGTGCAATCCAATGCTCATGACGATTTGAAAAAGTAAGCTGCGTTGGTGTGACTCTTCCATACTTGATTCCTTTCATGAGGTAATCAGAAGGAACTTCAGGATCGGAGAGTTTGTCATAGGTTGCTTTGCACGAAATTTTTCCATCGAAAAATGAATCTGTATATTTTCCAAAAGATCGGTAGCGATTTTTTTTCGTTTTTTCGACAACTTGCAGGTCATGCGCATAGTAATTAAACCAGTTGAAAGAGCGCGTCGACAAAGGATCTTTGTAGTTGACATCAAAACCACCGGCAATACCGCGTTGCACACTGACGTCTAAAAGAAGACGAGCTTTTACATTTTCAAAGAGCAATTGGCGATACTGAAGGCCGACGATCAATTTATTTGTGCCCTTATGGCGAAGCCTTACGCTAACAGGAGAACGAGCGACCCCTTGTATGTCTGTCGAAAAAGAAGGAATCCAGAAAACCGGAATTTTTGATAAAAACAAACTGACATTCTTTGCTTTAATCGTTTTGTTGCCGTCGAGAAAAACCTTTTTTCCTTTTAAAGACCATTCGTCTTGCTCATTTTCAGAAGAGGTCATATATCCATCAATGATCGTACTACTTCCGTCTGGGTGAATGTATATTTTCTTTCCCCCGACAAACCAATTACCGGTTTGAGTGCATCCATTGATAACTGTGATTTTGGCTTTGAGAAGATCAAATTCTACGCGATCGCCAACATACGTGCGATTTTTGTATTGAAAAAGCAACTTCCCCTCTCCTTCGATGCGATTTACTTGTCGTCCATCTTCTGTTTTGAAAACATATCGGATGTCTTGTGCCTGAAGGTAGAGTTCTTTTCCTTTTATAACACCGCCAAAATTAGTCGAAATGACTCCATCGTGATACGTTGGGTCTTTGAGATCGATCTCGAGTCCTTTCGGAAGAGAAGTAGGAAAAGCATGGATCGTGCCTATGCGTAAAAATAAGCATAAGATGCTTGCGATAAAGAATTTGAAGATCTGCCTAATTTTCATGCTCTTAAAAAGTTACGAGAATTTCTTTACAAGAACCCTTACATTAGTTTTACATATTGCAAGTAGACTATATTCTCACAAGAATAAACGCAAAGCAATTCTTATTTAAAATAGCAGGTTGATATGACTTCTGTAGGATGTGTAGACGATGCTTGTATACCTGACACAGCATCTGAAGATGAATGTGAAGGTCTTTCACTTTCGAAAATCTCATCACAAATTGGATCGAGCCTTGTAAAGGCATGTATTGAAAAGTATGGCACTAAAGCTATTAAAAAAGCATTTTGTGCATATAAAAATGTTAAATCTATAAAACCGAGTTACCTTCCAACAAAAGAGTTATTTAAGATTATAGTATATATTGAAAACGAATTTCAAAAAGCAATTGGACAAGGTATAACGTATCATTCGCGAAAAAGATCGGGGCTTTCATGTCCGATTGAATATGATCCTGCAAGTAACCTTACCTTCATTCACCTTGCCCCGTACAAGGAGTCTCAACTTGGAGCAGGAGTTCACAAAAGAGTAACCGTGTCGATAAAGTATGACAAAAAATCTTCAGAACTCGTTGCAAATAATTCCTTCAAAAGAGAGTCGGAAGACCAAGAAATTAACACTTTGAAAACATTACATGGGGATGCAGGGCTTTTAAAGACACTTGCTTTTACAAAGCACACAAAAACTTCCGGAAAAACAATTTTTGGATTTGTTACCAAATTATATAACTTGGGTCCTCTTGGGCGTTCAATTAAAAATCAAAGAAAATTCACTTCCAAAGAAATTGTGACGATAGCTCGCGATTTGCTCATTGGTTTAAAAAACATACATAATAAAGGTTTCTGTCACAGAGATCTTCACAATCATAATATTGTGTTAGATGAAAATATCGATCCGAAAACAAAAAAGAAAAAAATATCTGCCGTTTTTATTGACTTTGGAAGAGCAGAACAAGCAACACAGATTGGCGATAATTTTCCTCAAGCATCGAAAAAATTGAATCCTCCGGAATTTTTTACAAAAGAAAGAAAATACGAAGATCATAAACTTTCTGATATTTATGCCTTGGGCGTTAATCTATTTCATCTCATGTACTTAAAACTTCCGCCATGGAACTATGATCTTCTCAATTCCTTTGATAAGTTACATATGTTAAAGATGCATGAACGCATTGAAGTAGGAAAAAAGCTTGCAGATCGAATTGATCAATATATTACTCCGCGGATGAAAAAATTATCCAAAATGTCAAAGAAAAAGCCTTTTGAAGAGTTTAAATTCATAGTTCTCAAGATGCTTTCGAGCAATCCCAAAGAAAGACCACATGCTTCAAAACTCATCGACAAAGTCGAATGCATCTTGAAGAAAATGTAGATCTCTTGGTAAGGCGTACTAACGGCGAACAAAAAACAGCATTCCGCTGATATATTAAGTTTAATCTTCCTTGAACGGTTGAAAACTTTCAAAAAGGATTTTTTGAATTTTTATGTTTTGTGCCAACCCAATATTTAGATGGTTTTGAATGCTAGTATAATCAAACGATGGCTTTAAAATATTACTGAATATCCTGAACTTCGATTTAATATCATTCATAAATTCATTTGAAAACAAATCAAATATATCATTTTTTGAAGAAAAATTAAAGGCATCTTGATATGAAAAATCTTCCTGGGGAATTTCTTTCTGTTCAATATTATTTCTTGCCATATCAAGGCTTTGTTGAAAAAGACAAAAAGATAAATATTTGAAAAACATTTAATATAGTAAATTATTTAATTGTCACCAGATAGGCGAATCATCTTATTCATTACATGACAACGAAGAATCATT
>JBDHQC010000105.1:0-6568 GCA_039806815.1 Parachlamydiales bacterium | reverse complement strand
TAAGAAGCTTGCTCAACCTAGAAGAACGAGCTTAAAAAGCTCAGTTCATTCTTGTCCTTAAAGGAGGTGATCCAGCCCCACCTTCCGGTAGGGCTACCTTGTTACGACTTAGTCCCAGTCATCAGCCTCACCTTCGGCGTCTCCTTCCTTGCGGTTAGGTGAACGACTTCGGGTGAAACCAACTCCCATGACTTGACGGGCGGTGTGTACAAGACCCGGGAACGTATTCACGGCGATGTTGCTGACTCGCCATTACTAGCAATTCCATCTTCATGTAGTCGAGTTGCAGACTACAATCTGAACTGGGGCCGGTTTTCAGGATTTGCTCCACTTTACAGTCTTGCTGCCTTCTGTACCGGCCATTGTAGCACGTGTGTAGCCCTGGGCATAAGGGCCATGCGGACTTGACGTCATCCTCACCTTCCTCCTAGTTAACCTAGGCAGTCTCATTAGAGGGCCCAGCTTCACCTGTTGGCAACTAATGACAAGGGTTGCGCTCGTTGCGGGACTTAACCCAACACCTCACGGCACGAGCTGACGACAGCCATGCAGCACCTGTGCAGCTGTCTCTTGCGAGAAAACTTCATTTCTGAAGCGGTCAACTGCATGTCAAGCCCAGGTAAGGTTCTTCGCGTTGCATCGAATTAAACCACATGCTCCACTGCTTGTGCGGGTCCCCGTCAATTCTTTTGAGTTTTACCCTTGCGAGCGTACTCCCCAGGCGGTATACTTATCGCGTTAGCTTCGGCACAGATAGGGTTGAGCCTATCTACGCCAAGTATACATAGTTTACGGTAAGGACTACCAGGGTATCTAATCCTGTTTGCTCCCCTTACTTTCGCGCCTCAGCGTCAGGTTTAGACTAGAAAGTCGCTTTCGCCACAGGTATTCTTCCACATATCTACGCATTTCACCGCTACACGTGGAATTCTACTTTCTCCGTCATTCCTCAAGAAATGAAGTTTCAAATGCAGCTTCGGAGTTGAGCTCCGAAATTTCACGTTTGACTTTCATTCCCGCCTACGCGCTCTTTACGCCCAGTTATTCCGATTAACGCTTGCACCCTCCGTATTACCGCAGCTGCTGGCACGGAGTTAGCCGGTGCTTCCTACTCTTGTACCCTCAAGCATGCCGAATATTCCTCGGCATACCTTGTTCCAAGTTGACAGAACTTTACAACCCGAAGGCCTTCATCGTTCACACGGCGTCGCATCGTCAGACTTTCGTCCATTGCGAATTATTCTCGACTGCTGCCTCCCGTAGGAGTCTGGGCAGTGTCTCAGTCCCAGTGTTGGCGGTCAATCTCTCAATCCGCCTAAGCGTCTTAGCCTTGGTGAGCTTTTACCTCACCAACTAGCTGATACTATATGAGCCTCTCTCTTACCGCAAGGTCTGTTTCCAGATCCCCGACTTTAATTTGAAGACGATGCCGTCTTCCATCACATACGGTATTAGCGGCCGTTTCCAGCCGTTATCCCGTGGTAAAAGGCAAGTTACCCATACCTTACTAACCCTTTCGCCACTAAAGAAGGATTGCTCCTCCTTTCGTTCGACTTGCATGTCTCATCCACGCCGTCAGCGTTCAGTCTGAACCAAGATCAAATTCTCAGTCAAAAAAACTGTTTACTGTCTATAAATTTTGCTAGGTACTCATTAAATTTTCGAGTTCCATTGCACAAGCTTCTTACTTGCTTGCACACCATTCTAATTACACTGTCAAATAACTTGCGCTTTTGTTCGCGCTGTTCGCACTTTTTGTTTGTTACAACTTGTTATGCGAAAGTGAGTAAGAATATAGATGAAAAACGTGAATATTGCAAGCGTGTTTGTTCATCTTTTTCGATTTTTTTTCTTAAAGTATTTGTAGTGAGGAAATTGCAATGCTATTTTGTACGCTTTTGCATATTTTGCAAACTGAAAGCAAGGCTCTACTGTGAAAAATAAAAATAATTCTTTATAACTAAAATGAAGAGAGATTTTGCATCGATAAGGATACCCATGCAACTAAATAAACCTTCCACAAATGACCCTCAAGCTTCCTTACAAAAGTATTCACCGATTGTATTGCGAACAAAAATACACAAAGTAAAACCGGGGCCTGAAGTAAAAGTTTCTAAAAGCGTAAATAATCTAAAATCTCGCATACCGCGAATAGACCAATTCGAAAAAGTGGCATATGAGCGATTGTATACCGATTTAAATATGCTAACATGTGACAGCACTCAGGAAAGTCTCGAGCTGAATAAAAGAGAGCTTTCCAAAAAGATAGCGCTGATTGAACAAGAAATAGCAAAAGTAAAGGTAAAAGGGTATTCCGTAACCCTCGAATTACTTTTACTTAGCCTCGATGTTTTTAAAAAAAGGTATGAGTACCTTATGCGACTTACCTCAAACTCGTCTTTTTTCGACGCGCTCGATGCCCAAAGCAAATTTTATAAACATGTTGAACTCGTACTCCAATCCAAAAAACCAAGGCCATATCAAGCAGAATCGTTGATGGCAAAGATCTTTTTCGCATTGAGAATTATTGAAGCTAAGGGAAGTAATCTCGATCCTGAGTATTATCTACTTTTTGCAAGAATGCAAAAAGAAATGATTATTTTTATGCAACAATTCCTCAAAGAAGCTCTTAAAGAGGCAAAAACTTCTCCGGATTTTGCAGACCTAGAGCTTCTATACGAAGATATGGATGGAATAATGGCTATTGAATATAGAAAACTTCCTCGGATACCGAAGAAAAAAATCGTAGAACACATTCCTACTAAAAAAACCTCTGAGGAAGAACCTTTCTCTATAACAAGGATGTTTGGCCAATACATGGCGAAAAAATCTTATGATCTTGGCCAAAAAATAAATACCTATTACTCAATCAATAAAATATTGAACCGATAATTTTTAATATTTCACAACATATTAATTATCAATAATTTAAATAAAATCAGATCTATCTATATTATATTTTAAAAAAATAAATACTAATTTATAATGAGATTAAACTAGAAGGAAGGTAAATATGGGTACTGAAATTCCTAAAGGGGTAGAAGGTTTACCAACGCCTGCTCCGATAGTTTCCACTCAAATACCCTCACAAGTAAAGCCAGGAAAAATAAAAGACATCGCTAATATTGTAACAAATGTCACAGGTCAACTCAAAGAAACTGCTGCATTGCAAGATGAAATTTCTAAAGCAATGTATCAAAAAATGCACAGCCCGGAAAAAGCTCAAACTCCTGAACAACTCAAATCAAACCTCGACAAAGCTTCAAGTCAACTCGAAAAAGCACACATGCAATTAGCACAAGCTCGAGCTAAAATAGGAAGTTTAGCAGATTATAAACTTGAGCGAGGAAAGAGCGCATTAGAAGATGTACAAAAGCTTGAAATGCAAGTCAAAGTTTTGGAGAAAACAAGAAATTCATTACAAAATCTCGTAAATAGTCCTCAATTTAATGAAGCTCTTAAAACTCAAAGAAACTTTTTTCAAGATAGCATTGCAACACAGGATTCTTCAAAAAAAGGGAAAGATAAAGCATCAGATATACATTCAAAATGTATGACTTGTATAGATTCGTTAGAAAAGTTGAAGTCTGCCACGCAAGATGACAAAGTCAAAGAAAAAATAACCAAGATGCAGCACGATGTTCTCGATTATGCAAAAAGCTGCCTTACTAGTTCCAAAAAACAGGTAGATAGTGATTATAAATTGCCATTTTTTAGTTTCAAAGGGGCACTTCAAAGATACACACAAAATCAGAAAACGAAAAATGCAAATAAAAGCATTGATGCTCAAATGATAGCAATAGATCAAAAAAAGGGAACTCTTGCAGTCGTTTCAACAGCGAAAGTTCAAAAATCAGTCGACATGCTTTCTTCAAAACCAAATGAAGCAAATGCTCGAGCATTTTTTCTCAAAACCAAGGAATCTCATGAAGAAAGAGCAGGAGTTGAATTTCACGCTGCACGGCTTTCTAATGCAATTGTTCATAGAAACCTCACAGCTCAATCTCATGAGATAGAAGCAATTGGAACAAAAATTCTACAAGTTGAATCTGAACTTCAAAAACACTTAAATGAACTAGAATCCCCGAAACCCATATCAAAACAACGAGAATCTGAAATTGCTGATATCAACAATGCCATGCTCTATCTAGAAAGTCAACTCGAGGCACAAAAAGCAAAATTACAAGAAAGGTCCTCAAGTACAATGAAAGCAGAACTCTATGGCTTTATTGCTCAATTAGAACAAAAAATTGATCAGTTGAAAGTCAAGTTGCACGTGGTTGAAGAGACAAGTACAGAAGCATATGCCAGATATTTTGGTGCAGAAAAAAAATTTCTGGATGAACTATCAAATATTGCAAAACCTGGGGCTCGTAATCAGGGCTCTTCTTTATATAAAGCATACACAGAATTCAAAGAAGAAGCCCAAAGAGGAAAAGGATTAGAAAATCTCAATGCCAGTAGAACCGAAACTTTAGACCGCCTCCTTTCTACACAATGTAAAGAGTTACTCTCACTTTCCGAAGATGAGAATCGTCTACTAAATGACATTCTTTCTGGAACTGAAGAAATTAATCCTAGAAATATGTATCAATATAACACGCTCCTTTCCATTGCAGAAAAAGGAATGGCAGCACAACTTCTTTCATCTTCTACTGAAATAGATGTAAATTTGGCACGCTTTATCAATTTATTAGAAGCACATCGTCATCGATTTCCCTTCCCTACAAATAAAGAATTCCAAACACTTCGGGATGACTATAAAATAACAGTGACGCACCTTTCTTCAGATCTAAAACAGAGTAAAGATTTAAGTCTTACTCTCAAACTTTTAAGAGAAAGTTCTAAAGAAAACGCACCTTCGCTGCTATTTGAGGCTCATGAGAGATTAGAACGAATAAAAGATCCTTCTGTAAAGAGTCAAATGCAAAAAGAAGTAGAAGAAACCCAAGCTCATCAATTTGAAATCAATCTTGATTATAAAAGCCAAAAAGGCCTCATGAAAACTTTAGAAGGTATTGCTAAAAAGCAAATCGGGAAAGAAAAAATTGAACAAGAATCCGAAAAAATTACAACAGCTCTTACTACGTTAATGTCTCATGCCGTCTATAGTACTGATAAAAAGACAAAAGAAGAAGCAAGCTCGGAAGTCCATGCACTTTTTCAAAAATTAGATTCTGAAATTAACCTCACCGACCTTCAAGCAAAAGTAAACGAGAAAATTCAACGCCGAGCCCCAGAATTGTTTCAAAAATTTGCAGAAAACAAAAGCTTTGAAATAGCAAATCAAAATCCCCAAAACCAAAGCTTACTTGTCTCCATTCAAAATGATTTTAAAATGCTCAAAGATCCTCAGAATAAAGAGGTAAAAGATCTTGCTTTTAGGCTTAATGAAAACCAACAAAAGCTCATGAAACTATTAAAAGACCAAGTTCCTTATGCAAGCAAGGAGATCACAGGTGCTTTTCTTGGAATCCCAACACAAGATCAAATTGTAATTGCAGCAAAAGATCGCGGAATAGAACTAAAAACTCAAGTCCCAGTATTAGATCGAAATTCAATACGCCTAGAGACCCGAAACCGTCAAGCAACAATCATTTCCACCTTAGAAGGTATTAAAAAAGGAGACAATCTTTTATCCGCCATTAGGTTTCATGAAGCTACCGAAGAACGTGATCGTTTAATAGGATTACAAAAACAAAATCCTGGTGATGCGACCTTGCAGACCGTAATTATGGATACTGAAAAGGAACTTCGCGATATAAGAGCAAATCGAAAACTCGATCCAACTTCCTTTAATTCCGCAAAGATGTTGGTATTTCTAGAAAAAGCACAATTACCACCTGTAAGAAGTGCAACTGCAAGAAAAGAATTACAATCGAATTTAAGTAAGCATCTTTGCGTAGTACTACATAGTGATGATCCAAAAAAAATAGCAACGTCAAAGGCTGAAATAAGTAGATTTCTGCAAGTAATAAGCGGATTTGCTCCTGATGTGCGAGATGAAATTCTTTATTCAGATGCTACAATAGTGAGGATGTTGCACACTGCTACAAGAGAAGGAAAAATAGATTCTGCTCAAGTAAGCGAAGATCTCATGAAAATATACGATCTCCAAGCCATATTGTTTAATGAAATAGAAAAAATTCTCTCATCTCCTTCATCAAAAAGTCCTGAGGAATTGTCAGATGCTTTTTTCGCTATAAAAGAAAAAATTTCAACTGAAAAAATAGGACCATACATATTTTCTAAACCAAAATCAGATAAAGAAAAAGCTATACAACTCATCTCCTATTTGATCTATTTTGCAGGCAAAAATAGAATATCAATGACAGAAGAAAAAGATACCATACAAGGACTATTTAAGGATCTTGCACTCGCAGGCTATCCGAATATTGGACAATTTAGAAAAGTATTCGAACTCTATAATTTACGTCCAAATGCAACAATTGATGAAACAGGGGTTACAAAAACTCTGTTCAATGTAGTAAGTGACTTAACAAATCGATCACTTCCTGCAGTTCAGGAATTTGGGGCAATAAGTGAAAATTTACCAATAACATCCCCA
>JBDHQC010000006.1:0-26505 GCA_039806815.1 Parachlamydiales bacterium | reverse complement strand
CAATCTCTAACATATTGCACCTATGCTCTGCATCGAGACATTGGGCGCGTTTTAGAGGGTTTTTTCTTGCCGGAACAAAGAACACTTTCGAAAGATTATGCGCTTCTTTTAACGCAAGACAAAGAGCTATATGGCCATTGTGAACGGGGTCAAACGTCCCGCCAAATAAACCGATTTTTTGCTTAGGTATCCTTTTCAATGATTCTCCAGTTGTTATTTTTTGCATATCGCTTTAATGATTTTTCAGGATACACAGCAACTGGATTTTGGCAAATTTTAAAAAGCGCAAAGTCGCGCATTGAATCAGAATATACTGTTATTTCTGGTCGGTAGGCAAAATTCGTACAGAGTTGCAATAACGTTCTTTTTTTTTCATTACCATCGACGATTTTTTTTATTCGAATGTACTTTCCGTTACCATCTTCTTCATATTCTGTTGCTAAAACATTGTCGACGCATAAGAGTTTTGCAATTGGTTGGACTAAAAATGAAGGAGATGTCGACATGATAAAAATGAGATCGCCGATTTGTTGATGCTTGTGCAATTCTAAACATACATCTTGTCGAAATAAATTTTGCTTTTGTTCCTTTAGAAAATCCTGAACGTATTTTTCTATGAGGCGAGCATTTTTATTATAGAACAAAACATAAAAACTTATTTGATGTAAGAGCTTAGAAGATATGAGATATAGCGCGTGTAGAGCATATGTAAAAAGTAAAACAATGAGATTAAAAAAGGAAAATACCCCTTTTGAATAAAGGTATTTTCCAAATTCGTAGCTTACATTTTCAGATGTCAGCGTTTTATCGAGATCAAAAATGACAAGCTTTTGTCCTTGCATGATTTTTTACTTCAAGAGCCTTGCAGCTCATCGATTTTTTCTTGAAGCTCTTCGATTTTTGCTTCAATTTTTTCAAGTCGGTCTTTTTCTTGTTCGATAAGTTCGTTTGTTTGCATTGCCTGAGAAAAATCAAGACCGGATCCACCTTGAATTTTTCTGCATTGTTCAAGGGTTGCTTTAATTTCTTGGCGTTGTTCAAGACGATCCTTTAAAGCATTTTTTAGATCTGCTAGAGTTTGTTTTTGGTCTTGAGAAAGACTCATTAATTGCTTTTCTTTTTTATCCGAAAGGAGGTCTTTGAATTTACGTGTAAGCTTTTCAAGGTCTTGCTTATGAGCTTTGGGAAAAGAAGATGATGCCAATTCTTTAATGCATTCTTCGTAAAGAGCTGTGCTTTGTTCAAATGACTCTTGGTCGATTTTTGAAGATGCTTCTTGCAATTTGAGTTTTAACTTTTCAAAGCGCTCTTGCTTTTCTCTTTCATGCTGCATGCTTGCTTGTTTTTTTATTTGTTCTGATGCATGGGCTTTTGCCTGAATCTCCTTTCGAAACTCGTTTACCTTTTCTCTCAAATCGCGAATTTCAAATTTTCCGAGTACAAGATTTCGCATTTGATGGAAGAACTCTTCGAGTTTTTTTTCGGTTTCATCTGAAGATGCCCCCTCTTGAAATGCCTTCTTTATTGCTTCAAGCTGGGCGTTTAATTCATCATAATGCTTTTTAAATTCTTGCTTTTGTTCGTGGACGACCTTCTTTCTTTCTTTGACGACGTCTTTGATGCTATCCCAACATTCGCTCAAACGAAGCCTTGTCTTTGAAAAGCTTTCTGTATTGAGAGTAAAAATTTTTGCACAGTATTGTAGTGCTTTAATTTCTTCTCGAGCATCAAATAATTCAGGAGTCTTCATTTCATGAGAAAATGTTTTTTCAATAAAATGCTCGACGTCTTGCATAAAGAGAGCACTCAATTCTTGAATGAGCTTTTTTCTCTTTGGGAATATAAAATCGCCCATCTGGGAAAGTCTTTGAAAAAAGGAATTTTTCTGCTTAATGCGCATTTCTGTTTTGATGAGTTCTTTTCTTAAAGCGTTCGTTCGCATCGCATAGGCATTGAGTAAATTCAACTCGCGCTGGAGTTGATCATATCGTTCCATATTGTGATCCAACGAAAAACATTTGTGCTCTATTTGAATATGAGGGATTTTATCTAATAGTGAATCGTAAGAATTGAGCTCATCTTCGATCGATTTTACTGCAATTTCTATTTGCTCTGCAGCAAAAGCGCTTTGCTCATCAAAAATTTCTTTTAATTTACGTGCTTCGCGGCAAATTTCAGAGTATTTTGCCCATAGCGTAACGCGAACAGATGGATTTATGTTTTCTTTGAAAAGCTCTAAGCATAAGTGCTTTGCATCCCAAAATTCCTTGAAATGAGGAGTTCCGGTTTGAGAAAGGGCATTTTCCATGTATTCGATCGTTTTCGAAAGCTTTTTTTCGGGATCCTGGATCTCATTGAGTTCTTTTGAAAACGCCAAAAATGCAGCACTGACGGGATGATGGTGAAATGCGTGCTGTTCTTGTTGCGCTTTTAGAGCCTTTTGCTCCTGCACAACATTTGAGATATGATCTTCTTGTGGTTGTACCGGTTCATTGGGTTGAGACTCTTCGTTTTCATTAAAAGAACTTGTCATGAGATTATCTTCCTGATTCATGCTAAAAATCACACTTTTGAATTGTATGTTAAATTTGAATTTATTTGTGCCTAATAAGCAGTGCCATGAGACAGTGTCAAAAAAGCGAGTATCTGTTGCTCAATTGTCAGTAATAAGGTTGCCGTCGTGGCTTAAGAGTGTACGCCAAAGCGGTTAAATCTGCAATGAGAAGTTATCATTTGAACAAAATCCGAAGGTTTGTTAGCTTGCATCGTATTTACAGTGTAACATACTATTGCATATGAATACAAATGAACGGATTTCCTTTGATGAAGGTCTTTATATCTTTAAACATGCACCATTAGAAGACCTAAAAGAAAAGGCCATAATGGTCCGTCGGAAAATCCATCCTCACAACTTCGTCACGTTCATCCTCGATACGAACCCAAACTATACAAATATCTGCAACGTAGACTGTACATTTTGTGCCTTTTATAGAACAAAAGGAGCAAAAGACGCGTATTTTAAAACGCCTGAAGAAGTAATGGAACACTTTGAATTCGCATCAAAGGCAAATGCGACGACTGTTTTATTGCAAGGAGGTGTCCACGAAGGCGTTACTGTTTCTTATCTCGTTGATATTGTAAAACTTGCAATTGATCGCTATCCCCATATTCACCCTCATTTATTTTCTGCTGTCGAAATTTGGAATGCTGCAAAAGTTTCTAACGTATCCATTGAAGATGCACTAAAGGCCCTTTGGGATGCCGGTCTTCGAACTATCCCGGGCGGAGGTGCAGAAATTTTATCCGAACGAGTACGACTCATTGTCTCTCCTAAAAAAATCGGACCAAAAGGCTGGGAAGATGTCCATAGAAAAGCCCACAAAATCGGTTTTAAGACAACAGCAACCATGATGTACGGGCATGTTGAAACCCCGGAAGATATACTCGAGCATTTAGAATCTATCCGTCAGCTTCAAGATGAATACCATGGTTTTCAGTCGTTCATTCCGTGGAGCTATAAACGAGACAACACCGCTTTACGAAGAAAAGTGACAAAATGGGCAGGAAAAGAACAGTATTTGCGCATGATTTCCTTTTCAAGGATTTACTTGGACAATTTTTCACACATCGGATCTTCCTGGTTCAGTGAAGGAAAACAAACTGGGATTGAATCTTTGCAGTATGGGGCAGATGATTTTGGAGGAATACTTTTAGAAGAAAATGTCCATCGCGCAACAGATTTTATCAGTAAAACAGATCACAACGGAATCATGAAAATGATACGACAAGCAGGATTTGAACCTGCTCAACGAAACTCTTTTTACGAAATACTTCGAACGTTTGAAGGCATCGACGAAGTCGAAGTCCCAAATGAGGGCAAAGTCAAAGAAATTGATAGGGTTGAGATTTTAAATGCTGATTACAAATAGTCTCGTAATCCATCTTTAAGATCTTGTTCTGATATAGGTTCTATATGTGTAGGATCAATTGCACCTTTTATTATCTGAACATTCAAAAATCTATATGCCCGCTCGAATAAAAGCTCGCGATCGTGTTCTTTTGTAATTTCATTATATTCTGGGTGTTTTTGAATTTCTTCATCGACATATCGTTCAATATATCTTCCTACAACAGGAAACTTATTAATGTACCCTTCAGCATCTTTGTATATATCAATTTGTTTTTTGACTTCTGTTCGCAATTTACCAATCGAAAAAAGTTTCCGTTCTGGTTTTTCTCTTGGTGAAACAACTTGAGATTGCGTATAGAGTTGTTTTTCAGCTTTTTCCCATCCACTCATTTTAAGTATCTGTTCTGAAATATTCGTACTTGGCTCTTTTTGCTCAAGCAGATCCCTTGTTGAGAAAAATGAACTGAGTTGATCGTGATGTGTTTTTAATCGGAATGCATTCATTTTTCCGTTCGAAAATACTTCAGGATTTCCCTTATTACCAAATTCTAAAAAATTTACAGTCATTAATGCACATGGAACATAAGGCTTATCTCTTAATTCATTGACCCTTCCTTTGTAATTTCCATAGGCATTACTCATATCATACAAATGATCCAATTTTGGTAAGATTTCTTTCCGATTCTTACTATCCACAATTTCAGGAATTCTTTTAACTGGGGTACTATCGCATGCTCTTGCTATTGCAAGTGGTGTTGCAAGATCATTATTTTCCAAACATTTCTCAGCAACTCTCAAAAAAAACTTCATAAGGTTTTTTGAATTTTCTGCTTCTGTTTCATTCACTATAACTGTTGTAATGAACGTTTGAGTTTTATTGAACATGTCGAGATAGAGCCTTCCGGCTGGGGACAAATTTTCAGTCTTACCTTCTGAGATGTATGTAAGGTCAGAGGGAGTCATTTGCTTCAATATTGCAACCTGGGCATTCGTTAGATCTTGAGCTACAGAATTGACAAGATCTTTGTACTTTTTGTCCCCTATTGAAATTTCTCCAGTTTTTACGCTCTGAAGCTGAGTTAAGATGTCATTTCCTGGGTTTGTTGGAGGTGTGATAGGCTCATCAACAAGAGTACGGTTAATGAGAATTTTGTTACTTGCTTCTGTGACCGGAATAATTGCATCTTTTTTCTGGGTAAAGGTAAAATCTATCCTTTCAGAAATTCCAGTAGTTATAGAGTTTACAAGCTTATCTATTTCTTCAAACTCATCTTGCACTCCCGGATTTTGAAAACCTGGAACTCTATTTGTATTTTTTGTCCATTCTGCTGCAAATTCAAGTACTGTTGTTAATCTCTGTGGGTCTTTTTCTACTGAACTTGCTATATATTCAACTTCTTTTCTGATTAATTTTGCGACTACATCTGGGGTTACGAGTACAGAGGAATCTTCTATAAAAGCTTGACGTTGGGAATGATTTGGATTTGTAATTATATCTCTAATTCCAGCTTCTGTATTTAGGGTTTTTACAATATCCATTAATGTTTTATCCCCGAGCGTTTTTGCAAGATTGTAAACTTCTGCGCGTGTTTCAATAGTAAAGGGGGGATCTTCTTTCAAAAATTTTGCGATATTATTATTAAAATTATCTTCAATTTGTTTTTGTTTTGCTGCAATGAATTGTTGAATTTCTTCTATTTGGTCTGAATTTTGTTGCTCTAAGGGTAAGGATTTTAAATCAATTAGAGTATCTTGTAATTCTTTTATATCATTTCGATCAATGGGTATTTGCCCATAGTTTGCTCCAAGTATTGCTTGAAGTCTACCCACAGCTTCCTTCTTTGAATTTGATTCTTTTTGATCTTTTACAACATCAATCATAGCCGTATCATTTATTGCACGCGCATGCTCTTGAATCTCTGTAAGTTCTTGATCGGTTTTTGATTGTAATCCCTCTTTTAACATTATTGTATCTTTTCTTAGTTGGATAAGACCATTTCTAATCGAAATATGAAGTTCATTAATTTTGTCTTTGTTATCGGGAGTTGGGGAAAGCTTTAAAAGTGCTTCTTGCGATTCTTTAATGCGAGTTCGACCTTCAAGGATTCGTTCATACGGCTCTCCAAGTTTTGATTTCAAAGCATCTTGTTCAATTTCTTCGTGAATGCTCTTCAAAATTCCAGGCGTAGGTGTAGCCGCGGTTGTATCTTGTGCGGCTTCATCGATTTTTAGCCACCTATCTTTAGCACCAGGAATAGAGTAAAGACCTTTAAACTCTTCTTTTAGCTTGTCTCTAAGTTCACGTACTGATGATGTATAAGACTCCACTTCGAGTTCAAATAGATCTATCATGGGTTCATTCTGTGGAACTCTTTTTGTTTCTTCCTCAAGTGCTTCTTTTGCACTCTTAAGAAAATCTTCTTGTTTTTGTAATGATTCAATTGCATCGCCGAACCTTTTTTCCAGAGCAAGCTTTGCATCTTCTGCGGAAATTCGAGTAGGTTGTGGTGCAGATGGCTTTTCAGCTTCTTCTAATTTTGGGCTTAATTTGCCACCTTCCTTGTGAATAATAAGATGCTTTGCAGATCTCAAAAAACCTAGCGCCTTTTGACCTAAAGACATGGGGGACTCGGGTTGATCAGGATGAGGAGCACGTAGAGAATCTCCCTCATGGCGGCTTAATCGTTTTAATGCTGCTTTTCCACCTTTTGCCTTTGCTATTACCCAGGCAGCAATACCCGAAATTTTTACCGCAGTTTTTTCTACCCGTTCTGTCTCCGTAGCAGTACAGGGAGGTGGTGAAAGAGGAAGCGAAGCCTCTGACAAGGGTCTTGATAAGGGTTCTTTATCCATATTTTTCTCCGGTTATTGCAGAAGTAAACCACACATGATATTCCCTTTAATTCTCATTTTATATGAGTTGGTATAAAAAGTAAAAAAATTAGTTTATATTTGACAATTTGAGTGATTTAGAGCTTTTCCGTAGGGGGCAAAAACTCTTCGGAGCAGGTTTTTGATTTACTCTCGTAGTCGTCGATGATAATATCGATGATTTGTTGGTTGGAAAGCTGGGAACGGTCGATCCAGCGGAAGACGGGTTCTTTGCGAAACCAGGTAAATTGGCGCTTGGCAAGGTGACGCGTTGCGGCTTTTAGTTTTGCTACGTATTCCTTGTAATCTTCTTCGGTTTGAGCTGTATTGAGAAACTCAAGAGTCTGTTTATATCCTATTGCACTCGATGCTGTAGAATTATTGCGAATGCCAAGGCGATCAAGGTGTACGACTTCTTCCAATAACCCTTGCGAAAGCATCTCTTCGCAACGCTCTTCAAGTCTATGGTAGAGAATTTTTCGAGGATAATAGACAAACCAACACCGCAAATCGAGATATGGTAAAAGTGCTCTTTTTCTCCAGGGAAAATCGCTGACTTTTCTGCCAGACACCTCTATAATCTCCAAGGCGCGAAGTATTTTATGCCGGTCGTTCTTTGTGATCGTTTTAGCATAGACAGGATCGAGTTTCATGAGCTTTTCCAAGAGGAGGTCTGACCCAAACTTTTCTTCTTCCTCTAGGAGTTTTTTTCGTATTTCCGGATCACAGGCAGGACCACTCGGCGGGCCATAAAGGAGGGCATGAATATAAAATCCCGTTCCTCCGACGACGATCGGAATTTTTCCTCTCAAGAGAATATCCTTACAAGCACACATTGCCTCTTGGAAAAACTCTTTAACATTATAAATTTCATTGATGTCTCGACAGTCGACGAGGTGGTGCGGAATTTTGTTTCGATCTTCAAGCGTTGCTTTTGCAGTTCCTACGTCCATCCCACGATATACTTGCATGGAATCTGCAGAGATAATTTCTCCTCCGATTTTACGCGCAAGTTCCAAAGAAAGTGTCGTCTTTCCTGCCCCGGTTGGACCTGATAAGATAATGACTTTCTGAGATGAAACAGGACTAAGAGTTTCTACAAGCTCTTCTTTGATATCGAGGGCAACTCCCTGAAATACCCTTTCAAGATCTTGTGTAGAATGCGATGGTTTTTTTACTAGACATTCACATTCTCCCTGACTTTGCACGCTCGTTGCTCCCCGATCATATTGTTCTAACTATGACTTATTCTTGTAATTAATTTCAATTTCGAGTTTTTTAAATAAACATATCCCATCATTTCTCATATCGAAAAGAAGATTGTTATTACTATATTCTTTAATTGTGTTTTTTATTGAAAAGAACCTTTCAAGCTCCCCTTTCCACGATGCAATGTTTGTTCGGACCCAATATGCCCGACCTTCCTCGAAAAATGAAAAAACAATCTCTCGTACTCCAGCACTTTGCTTTGTTATCGAATGCGTATCGACAAAAAAAAGTTCAAGTTCAGATGGAAACTCCTTTTTTGCGTTCAAGATCTGCAATGCTAGTTGAACAGAAGGGCACGAGCAGGGAATAGGGGGAAAATAAACTTTATACGTATCTTTTATGACATGGGGGCATTCACCAAGACCGACATTTATTTTGGGAAGAGTCGTATTTGTATAAAATGGCTCAAAAGAAAAAAAGACCCCCTCTTCATCAATGGCACAATTTGTACAATCCGAAACAAGCGCAATAGGTTCTCTTTGACAATAGCGAACAAAAACCCCATTTGGAGGAAGTGGCAAAACAGAAAAAGATTTGAAGATAGAAAGAAGGGAGCATTTTTTCGATTTTTCTAAAAAAGCATAATCGTAAAGATTACACGGCGCATTCTTCGATAGCCCGAGTAATTCTGAAAGAAAAAGCCCTGAAAGATGAGGATTTTGTTTTTCTTGCGCAATTTGAACAATTTCAAAGTTTGCATCGCATTGTCTTTTTTTCTGGACATAGCCCACGAGAAAAAACCACGTATAGGCACTTCCGGAAACAAGAACACAAGAAATGAGGATTATCCACAATGCTCGAGCAAGTGGTATTTTTTTTTCATCATTTTTCATGCAATTTCTTTTGTGCCGTTACAAATTCACATAAGGAAGAAAGATACTTTTCTTGTTTTCTTTTTTTCCGGAATGCTGAGATGACAAGCCGATTAATGATTTCAGATCGTGAAACTTTGCGACTTTCCCAGGCAATTGGGAACATACTCGATTTTGTTAAACCCGGCATTGGATTTAATTCGTTGAACCAAATTCTATTTGCTGGATCGATGAAAAAATCAATCCTGCAAAGGCCTTGGCATCCAAAAACCCTATAGAGCTTTTTTGCAGCATCTATAAGTTCGTCTTTTGCTTTTTTTTCAAGTGTTGCAATAGGTGCTACTTTAAGATTGGAATTGAAATACTTCCATTCGTAATCATAAAATTCTCCATCCATAAGCACTTCAGAAGGATCTGTTATTTCAATACAATCCGTTCCTAATATGCTCACTTCAATCTCTCGTACGCCATCTATTCCTTGCTCGACTGACAACGATGAGTCATACATAAAGGCATATTCAATCGCGTCGACAAGCTCTTTTCTTTGAGTTACTTTCGTAATGCCAATGCTAGAGCCTAAATGCGATGGTTTCACAAAAAGAGGAAAAGAAAGCGTTTGTTCAATTTCAGAAAGAATGTTCTTTTTTTCTTCATTCCATGTCGCATCGTCAAAAGAAATACAAGGAAGGATCGCTATACCATGACTTTTTGCGATATCTTTTGAAAGAATCTTATCCATGCAAAAGCTCGAAGTCTTATGATCAGAGCCAATAGTAGCAAGTCCTAAAACGTCAAAAAATGCTGTCATCATCCCATCTTCTGTGTTTGGGCCATGAAAAAGCGGAAATGCTACTTCAAGTGTGGAAAGTTCTGAAAAAAGGCTCTCAGGGATGCGTTTATTTTGAATACTGTGATCTGCTTCTTTTTTCCAAAATCCATCTTGTGTAATTTCACAAGGAAAAACTTCGTAGAGTTCTTCATTGAAATGGTCTTTCATCGCCTGATAAGAAAGAATCGACACCTCATTTTCACAGCTCATGCCCCCATAGAAAACGCCAAGGCGTATTTTAGACAATTTTTTTTCCTGAAGTGTTTTGGAAAGCGCATAGCTAAGTTTTGTGCTATCTCCTGCTCCAAAAAAAATAACGACGTCAAACGGTCGCAACATGCTGTGCAGTTTTTCTACAAGTGAACTTTTTTCCAAAAATTGGTGTGAAATTTTTGTATGTTTTGCAATGTGATCATAAATTGTAGACGACGTCAGTCCTTCAACTTCCTTTTCTCCGCCACCATAAATTTCCGACACAATCAAGTGATCTGCACTATCAAAGCAATCCGTAAACTCATGCAAGATATGCTTCATTCTTGAAAAGCGATGTGGTTGAAATACTGCGATAATTTTTCTTTCTCCAACTGCTTTTCTAAGCCCTTGTAACGTCGTTGCAATCTCGGTTGGGTGGTGGCCGTAATCGTCAAAAATTCGCACCTCCATCACATTACAAAGAAGATCCATTCTTCTTTTAACTCCTAAAAAAGTTTTGAGACCTGAAATGATTTTATCTGGAGAAATTCCCAATTGCATGCACATGCCAAAAACACACAAGGCATTCAAAGCATTGTGTTTTCCAAGCAATGGAACTTCCACATCGCAATATGTAGTATTATGATATTCGATATCAAAGACAATTCCCCATCCATTTTGTCTGAGATTTACACCCTTAAGGGACGCTTTTTCTGAAAAACCATACGTAGTCCCCTGAATCTTGAGATCTCGTATGACGTCATCGTCAATACAGATAAAAAGAGCTCCATCTTGTTTTTGCTTTTGAGAAAAAGAAAGAAAAGAATCGACGAGTGCATCCCAGGATCCATAAAATGCTAAATGATCTGTATCGATATTTGTTATACAGGCAATGTCGTATTCGTAGTTTAAATGAGTTTTGTCGCTTTCATCTGCTTCGATGACGAAAACGTCTCCGTTGGAAAAGGAAGCATTTTGTTGACTATTTGCAAGGGTTCCTCCTATTGCAAATTTCGGATCAATGCCTGAATTTTGTAAGACATGAACCATCAAGGCACTTGTCGTCGTTTTGCCATGTGTTCCTGCAATAGCGACAGTTTTATAAGAACAAGCAAGAGAAGAAAGAAGTTCCGATCGATGCAACATAGTACAACCGAGGCGTTGAGCTTCTTTCATTTCTTCGTTATCGTGCGGAATATCTGATGAAAAAACAATAGTTGCGCTTGGAGAAATGTTTGCTTTGTTATGCCCTCTAAAGATTTTTGCGCCATTTTTTTGAAGAGATTCTGTCATTGGAGTTGAGTTTAGATCAGACCCACTTACGCGATGTCCTTTTTGAAGAAGAATTTGGGCAAGACCGCTCATTCCAATACCGCCTATGCCTATGAGATGGTATTCGTCTACAGTCATTTTAGCTCCTTGAGGTACTGTTGAACAAGATCAACAAATGATGGTTTTTTTTCGTGATTTTTCAATTTTTTCTTCATTTCATCGAGAACAGTCCTATCTAAAAGATACTGCATCCGTTCAAAGAGTATCTTTGAATCAAGAGACTCTTCTTCGAGGCAAAATCCTGCTTGGAGGTGTTCTTGTACATATAATGCATTTTTTTTCTGGTGATTGTCTTTTGCCCGTTTAAATGGGATGAAAAGCCCAGGAACATTGAAATGGATGCTTTCTTGTATTGTCGATGCCCCCGATCTTGAAATGACGATATCTGATATATTCCACGCATGGTGCATATTTTCTTCAAATCCCTTGACAAAGTTCTGTATTTTTAATTCGTCGTATCGCTTTTTAAGACTATCGATGAGCTCGGAATTTCCTGCAAAATGAAGGACTTGGAATGTCGATGTATCTTTGAAATGCTCAAATGTTTGAAGTACTAAGCGATTGATAAAACCTGCACCTTGCGAACCACCAAAAACGAGAATCGTTTTTTTTTCCTTGTTCAAGTCGAAATAGTGGTACGATTTTTGTTTACAAAGGGCATCTTTTTCTAAAAATGATGCTCTCATAGGGATATCGGTAGTATAGACTGTTCCATTGAGGAGATTTTGGCATTGAGAAAAAAACACTCCATTCCAACGAGCCTTTTTTGAAAGAAGGCGATTTACTCTTCCGGGAATGGCATTAGACTCGTGTAATACAAAAGGAATGCGCAATAACTCCGATGCTATAAGTACAGGGAAGGTATGATAACTTCCAAAACCAATAACTATAGTTGGTTTCAGCTCTTGTAATACTTTTACGCTTTGCTTAATGCCACGAAGTATTTTAAAAATTGATGGAATACTCTTCAAAGAAAATGACAATGGTCCTGACTCTATTTCATAGCTTTGATGAGGATGTATCTGAACATACGGATTTTGAACTCCTTTTCCTACAAAAAAAATTTCATACCCCGACTCTTTTTTTAATGCATCTGCCGTTGCTTTTGCCGGTATGAGATGTCCCCCTGTTCCCCCTGCTGCTATCACTATTTTTTTTGTCATAGGTTCTCCTCCTCGAGAGCTTTTGGTTCATGTGCTATGCTCAAAAGAAGACCAAGAGCCGAACAATTTGCAATAAGAGAGGTGCCTCCCTGACTAAAAAATGGCAAATTCAACCCGGTACTAGGGACAAGACCTGACACAACGGCTAAGTTTAAAAAGGCTTGGAACAAAAGGATAAATGAAAAAATTGTCGCCACAAAGAGTCCTTTAGTCGTAAGAGATTGATTTGCTATGTGAAAGGCACTCATGCCAAACCAGGTATATAATAGACAAAGTACAATAATTCCTACAAAACCAAATTCTTCAGCGTAAATCGCAGCTATATAGTCATTTTGTGCTTCCGGCAAATAACTCAATTTTTGAACGCTTTTGCCGGAACCTTTGCCAAAAAAACCACCCGAGCCACTTGCAATTTTTGCTTGAAGAGGTTGATGGCCCTTTCCTCGGATATCATTTTCAGGATGAAGCCAAACGTTGAGACGAGATCGAACATAGGGAGTATTAAAGGCAACAATCCCACCGAAAAGACATAAAATTGCAATCGGCAATGCCCAATATTTTAAAGGAATTCTTGCAAGAAAGCACAAAACGATGAGTTCTATCCCAATTACTGCACAGGTGCCATTATTTGGTTCTAAGAGAATTAAAATGATCGGAAGAAATAAACTTGCAAGAACTTTTAAAAAAGGAAAAAGGGGGTTTTCGTTTTTGCATATTTTTGGAAGTGAATAAACAAAATAAAGAGGAATAATAAATTTTACAAACTCAGAGGGCTGAAAGCTCATACCAAAAATTCGAAGCCAACGCCTTGATCCGTTTACGCACATTCCAATATAGGGAACAAATACGAGGGCAAGTAACACTGTAAAAATAGCTAAAAGTAATGGGCTTAACCTCAAGGCATTTTCAAACTTAAGCTTATAGCAAAGAAAGCCTACTCCAACTCCGAAAATGCCGTAAAAAATCTGCCGCAATAAGGGAATAAAGGCTTTTTTTTCCTGAAAATGATCGATCAGTTCTGCAGAAGTTGCATTGAAAATCATGATCAGACCAAAGACGAATAAAATAAAAACGGGAAGAAAAAGTTTTGTTGTGTGACCCATTTTTACTGTCTTATTTGATTCGAATTTTTTGCCCTATTTTCAGATTCTTTGCTTTGTCTTCATCGAGATTATTCAACTGACATAATGTCTCAAAATCGAGATTAAAACGACGGGCTATTGTCCAGGGATTATCTCCGGATTTGATAATATAATATTGCCCCGTTTCAACTTGTGCTGAATTTTGCGTCGTTACCAAAGGTTGCGAATTTTTCGGCACTTTTAACGTTTGGCCAACTTTGAGTCTTGTAGATGAAAGACTATTCAATTTCACAATCTCTTCTTGTTTTACCCCATACTGTTTTGCCAATTTTGAAATGACATCGCCTTCTTTTACTTGAATAACAAGGTACTCATCTTGTTTTGGAACAGGTGAACAGAGGGAAATTTCTTCTGAACGCTTTGCATATTCATGTAAAATAGCATCGATTTCGTCTACCGGTTTTTGTGCGACTTGCACTTTTGGCTGAATTTCTTCTTTTTTAATCAAATTGTCAGGCTTTAATTCGTCAACGGTGTAAAGTGGACTTTGCAAGGCTTGAGTAGATGAATTTTTGTTCAATTGATGGCTCGTTGCAAATAAAATTGCAAGTATTGCAATGTTTACTAATATGCAAATGAGAATGATATCGCGTCTTGATAGTGCGATTGCATTTGGTTCAAATATGTGTTCTGCCTTTTGCATTTTGCCCTCAAAGGGTGGCATTTGTTGCTCGCATGAATATTTGGGGGTTTATTTGCTTAATTCACAAAGAATAACACTATCAGGTTCAAAGACTTTTGACAAGAGTTTGAAAAAAAATTCCTCTTTCTTCATAACTTTTGAATTGATCAAGACTAGAAGCTCCTGGCGATAACAAAACAACATCGCCTCGTTTTGCATAGGATTTTGCAAGATATACTGCTTCTTCAAAACTTGCGGCTTTATAGGTTGGAATTGATTCTTGAAGATCGTTTGCTATTATATCGCGAGCCTGCCCATAGGCAACGACGCATTTTACGATGTTTTGAAAGATTGGTATCCACTCTGAATAGCTACTTCCTTTATGAAGGCCTCCTGCAATGAGAATTACTGGACAAGAAAATGATAGCACTGCATGTTTTACTGCATCGAGATTTGTTGCTTTTGAATCATCGTAAAAGGCAATTCCTTCAACTTCTTTTACAAACTGAATTCGATGATTTGGCTTTTTAAAGGAAAAAAATGCTTCCTTTGCAGTCGCTGGCAAAACGCCTAACTGTTTTACAATTGCCAAAGCCGCGATGTAATTTTTTCTGTCGTGATCAAAAAGGAGTGTTTCCTTGTTGATTTGCATTACTTCTTTGCCATGAATGACGATTTTATTTTCTAAAAAACAATACTCTCCTCGTCCATCAATGTCAAAACGAGCTGCAGAAGCATTATATTCAAGATCATGAGGTAAAAGCAAAAAGCCATCTTTTTTTAAAGCTTCTGCAATCTGAAATTTTGCTTTTTTATACTCATCAAACGATTCATGCCAGTCCAAATGGTTTAAAGAAATGTTTAAAATGGCCGCTATATCGAGCTTTTTTGTAGTTATTGTTTCAAGTTGATAAGAACTTAACTCTAAAACATACACTTGCGGTTTTTTTTCTTCTAAAAGAACGTCACAAAACGGAACGCCAATATTTCCACATGCTTTTGCAAAAATGTTTTGCTTATTCAACATGTGCTCGACGAGTAATGTCGTCGTGGTTTTCCCATTTGTTCCGGTAATACCTACCACTTTTTGGTTTGTATTTTGCATAAACCTAAAAGCAAGCTCAATGTCGCAAAATACTTCGATTCCATTTTTTCGAAATTTTTCTATCAGTGGGTGAGTTTTTTTTATGCCGGGAGAAGAAACGAGAAAATCAAAATTTTTTACCTCAATTTCATCCGGAAGAGATGTAAAAATATTACTGTTATCATCGAAGTTACAAAGAAAATTATCGACATTGTACACATCATCTGTTGCATGAACCCTATACCCAAGATGAAGTAAAAATCGAGTAGCTGATACACCAGATTTTCCAAAGCCTAGTACGCACGCGGTTTTCATTATTTCCTTTATTGTAATTTCAAAGAAATTAGGCCAAGTAAGCAAAGAAGAAGCCCTACGATCCAAAATCGTATGACGACTTTTGATTCTTTCCATCCGGCATATTCGAAGTGATGATGTATGGGAGTGCATCGAAAGATGCGTTTTTTTCGAGTTTTATAGGAAGCAACCTGGAGAATAACAGAACAGGCTTCGATTACAAAAACGCCGCCGATAATGCCAAATAACAATTCGCGTTTTAATAAGATACATGAAACACCCAAAATTCCTCCCATCGATAAAGAACCTAAATCCCCCATAAAGACTTCGGCAGGAGGGCTATTAAACCACAAAAAGCCAAGTGAAGCTCCTGAAAGAGCTGCTAAATACACTGCTATTTCTCCGGATCCTTCGACATAAAGTATATTGAGATAGGAAGCTAAATCAAGGTTATTTGATAAAAAAGCAATTATGGAAAAGGTTCCTGCAACCATTGTTACAAGTCCTGTTGCAAGTCCATCGAGGCCATCTGTAAGATTCACGGCATTTGACGTTCCAACTATGACAATAGAATAAAATGCCCATAAGAAAATAACGCCGATTCCAGAAAATATGACTATGGGACGCTTATAAAATGGAACATACAGACGATTTAAATATTCAGTGTTTTTAAGTTTTACGTGCAATTTTTCTGCTTTTTTGTCTTTTTTCGTTTCGACGGCATACAATCTATTATTGTCCATCATCGGACTATAAAGAGCACCGATGGCGATGAAAGCCAATAAAAATTGAAATAGAAGTTTTTTTTTCGCAGATAGCCCCTTGGAATTGTGTTCTCGAAGTTTTAAATAATCGTCTACGCCCCCTACAATCCCGAGATAAACTGTCGTAAAGGCTAAGAGAAGAAAAAAAAATGAAGAAAGGGAGCACCACAAAATGCCACTTACAAGAAGAGAAAAGAGAATTAAAATACCTCCCATTGTGGGGGTGTTTTTCTTATTTTTATGAAGTTCTCGAAGTAAAAAATCATCCAAGCCTTCTTCTTGTCGAATGGGTTGTCCAACTTTTAGCTCATAGAGCTTTCTTATAAACATTGGACCAAATGCAAGGGTCAAAAAAAGAGCCGTAATAAGAGATAGAATTGCACGCGTCGAGGTGTAGCAAAAGGCTTGCGGAACTGAGATCCCGAAGGCTTTGTAAAGAAAATCAATTATGTAGAATATCATCTTGAAAATGCTCTAAAAGTTTCCAAAGTTGCAGTGTATTTTTCCCTTTGAGCAACACCATATCAGAAGATGTAAATGTCTTTTTCGAATACTGAACAAGTTCTATAAATTCAGGAAAGCAAATTGCTTTTCGGTTGTGCTCTTTCCATAGTTGTACCATCGATTCACAATCTTTTCCAAGACATATGAGAAAATCTACGCACTCAAGTGCATGTAACGCAACATTTTTATGAGCACTTCCTGAAAATTTGCCAAGTTCTGGCATTTGACCTAAAACTGCAAATTTTTTCCCGGAGCACTGCTGACTTTTGACATAGGATAATGCCCCTTTCATAGAAAGTTCTGCAGCATTATACGCATCGTTAAAAAAAGTAATGCCCTGTAAGATTTGCCTACTCAAACGCATCGAAGAAAGCTCAAGAGTTGCATATGTTCTTCTTATGCTCTCCATCGATACTCCCATTGTGCGAGATATGGCAATAGCAAGAAGGACGTTTTGATATTGATGTTCCGGAAAGTCTTGTAACTTCAAAAATTCAAAACACGTCGATTCTTCAAAAACCCGGAAATGAGTGTTTGTAACGTCGTATTTCCAGTATGCATCAGAGTGCATATCTTTTGAAATACCCAACTTGTTGCAGTTTCCATTTTTCATAAGGACATCTGCATGCGGTGCATCGATGTTAACGATCCCTATTTTAGTATTGTCATGAGAAAAAATTTCAGATTTTGCTTCTGCAATTTTTTCTAAAGAGCCAAATTTATCGACGTGAACATGAGCAATGTGCGTGACACAAGCTACAAAAGGCGGCGCAATAGTAGTAAGGTTTTGGATATGCCCAAATTCTGTCATCGCCATTTCTAAAACAGCCAACTCGTCTTCCGGCTCAACCTGGTTTAACAAGGTCAAAGCAAGGCCGATTTGAGAATTTTGGTTGCTTTGGCTTTTTTTTGTTCTGTACGACTTTTTTAAAAATTCATAGGTAAAATCTTTTGTCGATGTTTTTCCCAAAGAGCCTGTGATTGCTATAATTTTTGCTTTACACTTTTGTAAATACCTTCTTGCAAAGTGCTGTAGTGCTTGAACTGGATCTTCGACGCGAATGAGCGGAAGAGAAGGATCAGAAGGTTTAAAATTTTTTTTCACAATTGCGCATAAAGCATTTTTTTTAAAAGCATCTTGTACAAAATCGTGCCCATCATTTCGTGCACCTTGAATTGCAACGTAAATCTGCCCGGGACAAATTGTCCTACTATCGCATGAAAAGCCCTCAAGTTGCATATGAGAAGGCATAGGGTTGCATATATCATGATCCATAGAGCAATATGAATAAAGATCAGAAAAGGTCATTTTTGACATAATGGGTACTCATCTCAATAATTAGAGCAAAAGTTGTTGAAAACAACTGTAACTATTGCTATCTTTTTCTTGCACGGGATTTATGGTGGCATGGCCAAGTGGTAAGGCAGAAGCCTGCAAAGCTTCGATCCTCAGTTCGAATCTGAGTGCCACCTTATATACAAAACTTATGACATTATACGTAGTTTCTACCCCTATTGGTAATCTTCAAGATTTCACATTCAGAGCAAAAGAAATCTTATCTTCATGCGACCTCGTTCTTTGTGAAGATACAAGACAAACAAAAAAACTCCTCGATCATTATCACATCAAAGCAAAACTGATAAGTTTCTTTCAGCACAATGAGTTGCAAAAAGAAGATGAAATAATCCGTCATTTACAAAAAGGATTATTAATTGCCATCGTTTCCGATGCAGGAACTCCTCTACTGTCAGATCCAGGGCTTAGTCTCGTACAACGCTGTCACAAAGAAGGAATAAAAGTAGAGCCAATTCCAGGACCTTCTGCAATATTAGCATCATTAGTACTTTCCGGTTTTTGTCCAATTCCATTTCAATTTTGTGGCTTTATTCCAAAGAAACAATCAGAAAAAAGAATTTTTTTTGAATCGTTATTGACATATTCTGGAACGAGCATTTGTTTTGAAAGTATTCATAGACTCCATGAAACCTTAGAACTATTAGCAAAACTTGTCCCTCAACGCATTATTGGAATCGCTCGAGAAATTTCGAAAATGCATGAAACATTTGTTTCTAATACAGCAAAAAATCTCTCTGAGCAAAAAGATTCTATCCCTCTCAAAGGAGAAGTTGTTCTTTTAATCTCCGGCAAAAAAGAAACGGAAGAAATTTCTGACGAAGAGCTAGTAAAACGATTGACACAGCTACAATCGACTCATTCTTGTACGAAAAAAGAGGCTATTGAAATCCTGTGTCACGCAATTACCATTTCAAAAAAAAGATTGTATAACCTTCTTTTAAATGATTAGACAAAATAGCGTTTCGAATGCCGTTTTACGATACTTATAGCCCTTTACCCAATCTCCAAATTCTCGAAATACTTTTCCAAACTCTCTTTTGGGGGTAATTTAGGAAATTCGTCAAAAGCAAGTTTTTGAAGCTTTTCTGCAGTCGCAATCAAAAAGGACGCTTTTTCATAAGTTATCAACGAAGAAGCTTTCAGCCTCATCTCGAGCGTCAGCTCTTCTTTTGGCTCTTTATCCATGAGTTTTGGATCTATCTTCAGAAGTTTCGAACCTAATCCCCGTATTTTCTTTTCTGACCAAGACTCAACACAAAGGTCTAAGAAACGTTCTAAGCGTTTTTTTTCTTTTTCGCGAAGCTTTTCTTTTTTTGGCGCTCCCTTATCTTTTCCTTTTGAAGTTGCATCGATATCGCTCTGAGCATCTATCGATTTCTTTTTTTTAAGAATTTTTGCAACAAAAACAATTTCTCGCAAAACCCACTCCAGGAATGGTTTTGATTCCTCATATACTGTTATTGACCGATCTATCTCAGCTATGAGTGCTATTCTTAAGGCTTTTCTATTTATGTACAGATTATAAAAGTCGTATTTTGCATAGGCAACAATAACACTTGTAAACGCTTCACCATTCTTTAAAACAAAACCCTCCCAGCATTTAGCAACCGCTTCTTTATTTTGCTCTTTTCTTGCATGTTTAGTTACAAAAGGAATACTTTTTTTTCTTTTTACAAAAACTTGTTGTCCCTTTTTTTTTGCCACCATTAATTTTGTGTTTCCAGATAAAATGACATTCTCGCTTCCTTTACGAGGAAAAGATTTTGGGTTTCTTGGTGAACCACCAGATCTCACACAACAGGTGTTACCTGTGGCCTGGAGATTCAATGCTAAAGATAAATTAGGGACCTGAACAGCAGAAGTCATAGAGCATCTCCTAATAAAGTATTTTGATTCATATTTTGAATAACGAACATACAGGTTTTAGGCAAGAAAGATATTAGTATTTATTTTATTGGCAGTCTATATTCAAGTTTGCTAAAATTTGGACTTTACTCTTTACGAAATCATTCAATTTCTGTATAAATTTTGCAAAAAGGAAGGAGATTACACTATGGCCACTAATGCAAAGGAAATCATATTTGAAGAAGAAGCACGTCAAAAACTTCTTTTGGGAATTAAAAAACTTGCCGAAGTCGTAGGCTTTACACTTGGACCCAAAGGAAGAAATGTGGGTCTTGAAAAGTCTTGGGGCGCTCCAACAATTACAAATGACGGGAATAGCATCGTCAAAGAGGTTGAACTCAAAGATCAATTTGAAAATATGGGCGTTTCCATTGCTCGAGAAGTTGCACAAAAAATTAAAGAAAAATGCGGTGATGGCACAACTACAGGAACTCTTTTACTTCGCGCACTTGTAGAAAGCGGCGTTCGCTATATTTCATCCGGTGCAAGCCCCATTCAACTTAAAAGAGGAATGGAAAAAGCAGTAGAGGCCATTGTACAAGAAATTGAAAAAATGGCAATTCCTGTGAAAGACAAAAAAGAGATTCTCAATCTTGCCCTCGTTTCTGCTTCAGGGAATGAAGAAATTGGTAAAACCATTGCAGAAGCAATTGAAAAAGTCGGAAGAAAAGGCGTCATTACGATCGAAGAAGCAAAAGGAACGCTTTCGACAATTGAAATGGTCGAAGGTATGCAGTTTGACCGAGGATATGTAAGCCCTTATTTTTGCACCAACGCAGAAAAAATGACTGCAGAATTGAACAATCCATCGATTCTTTTAGTCGATAAAAAAATTGCAACGATTCACGACATCCTCCCAATTCTCGAATCTATTGCATCGACAGGAAAGGAACTTCTCATCATTGCAGAAGATTTCGAAGGAGATGTTCTTTCTACATTGGTCGTCAATAGACTCCAAGGGACATTAAAAGTCGTTGCAGTCAAATCCCCGGGATTTGGCGATCGAAGAAAAGCGATGATGCAAGATATAGCAGTCCTGACAGGTGCAACACTCATATCAGATGATGCAGGCGTATCTCTCAAAGAAGTAGACTCATCCTTTTTTGGATCTGCAGAGCACGTCACCATCACAAAAGAGCACACGACAATTGTCAACGGTCATGGGGACAAGAAAAATATCGAGTCTCGCATTCATCAAATCGACAACGAAATGAAAAATACCACGAGTTCATATGACAAAGAAAAACTCGAAGAGCGCCGTGCAAAGCTTTCTGGAGGTGTTGCCGTTATCCGAGTTGGTGCTGCGACAGAACCTGAACTGAAAAACAAAAAACAAGGCTATGAAGACAGCCTCAGTTCGACAAAAGCAGGACTCGAAGAAGGAATCGTCCCTGGTGGTGGAATTGCACTCCTTCGCGCATCGAAAGTAGTAGAAAACTTAAAACTTGAAGGAGACGAACTTCTTGGCGCAAAAATTCTTCTTTCTGCTTGTGAAACGCCATTACGCCAGATTGCCTATAATACGGGTGTCGATGGATCCGTTATTACTTCGGAAGTATTAAAATCACCGCAGAACTTTGGATTTAATGCCCAGACTGAGAAAATTGAGGATTTACTCGTTGCAGGCGTTATCGATCCTGTGAAAGTTGTAAAATATGCCTTGATTTTTGCAGCTTCGTGCGCAGGAATCGTTCTTATTTCGGAAGCATTGGTTGCCGATGCAAAAGAAGATGAAACCGAAGAGTAATTAAGCTTTTAAAAGCCTCTTGTTATTATAATCAAGAGGCTTTTTTTATTTTAGGCAGGAACAAACATTGTTTTCACAGTATTTGCAACGTTTGTTGCAACTTGGAATGCACTTTGTGCGTTTGTCAATACGGAATTTATTTCATTAATAGGAAGTTGAGGCTTTACATCATTTACGGTTTTCATAAAATTTGCTAATGCATCGTTGAGCTGTACGATGGGCATTTTTTCTTCAAATGATTTTACAGTAATAATAAAACCTGTCAAATGAGATAAAAATCCCGTCAGATGCCCAATAATATTAGCTATTGCATCTATCCTTTCTTTTATCTCATCAGGCTTTGGCATAGTTACATTCAGATTCTTAATCTGAACAGTTGTACCATTTGAGGACAGTACCATTGGAACTTCTTGATCATTTACAGTTTGCGTCTTATTTTCATCCGGTTGAATAACGACTGGTTCGCCGCTTTGAACTGTAGCACCAAATCTGTTTGAATCTACTGCTGTCATATCAATTTCCTTTACGAAGTTTTAATAATTATTATCACATTGTCGTACGACAGCGAATTATTCTAGATTCAAGAGAATTTGATGTCAAAAAAAAACTCATTTACGAAAGGTTTTTTCAGTAAATGAGTTTTAATGAAGAGAATTACATTTTGGAAAGAGAATTTTTCAATGCATCGAGGTTCTGTTTTTCACAGCTTAGCCTTGAACTTAACGAATCAAGAGGAATTACCGTTGTTTTCATAAGGTCCCACAATGGAAGCTGCATCAGCATCTTATTTAATTCGTCATTGGATTGCGCTTGCACAATAAAAGCGACTGACTTGACTCCAGAAATAGCACCACCAGCTAGAACTACTTGTTTATCCATAAGGTCCACAAGGCTTTGAAACCCTGGAATTAGCATCGTTTCCATGACATTGAGCATCGGTCTTTTTGCAACTGCAGGACTGATAGGTACAGATTCCATCGTGACAAGATAAAGATTCATTGGAGTCTGCAGAGCACCTTGAGGCATTTGCTGGGGTGCTTGTTGAATGGAACTCTGATCCATTTGACCTTGCGGCATTTGTTGCATTGGTTGATTTGTATTTGCATCCATAGGTCCGACATTCATATTTTCTAAAGACGATGGTTGCTTCCCATTGCTGCAAAAAAGAGCCGCAGTGAAGATAAGAGAACATGTAATCAAACGAAAAAAGCCCTTCATAGTGTAAATCTCCAAAGTTAATCGATAAAGTACATTCGTACTCAATCGGGCTTTTTTAGTCAAAAAAACAATTTATTTTTTTAGTCAGGACTGAAAAAAGCCCCCTCAGAACGAGGGGGGCTATAAAGTTTGATTACGCAGCAGGAGCTGAAATCGTTGGCACAGTGATAAAGTCTATGAGGAACTCTTCTTCTTGAGCACTTTCGATAAACTTCTTCACGCGCTTATGCATTTCAAATCCAGTACCTACAGGAACAATGTGTCCCATGATGATATTTTCCTTCAGACCATATAAAAAGTCTGTTTTTCCTCGACATGCAGCGTCTGTAAGTACGCGCGTAGTGTCTTGGAAGGATGCAGCGGATATAAACGAATCTGTACCAAGGGATGCTTTTGTAATTCCTAAAAGAACAGGAGCTGCTTGTGCCGGCTTCCCACTTTCTTTTGCAATTTTTTCATTCTCTCGTTCAAATTCTTTGCGATCGATTTCTTCTCCGTAAAGGAAGCTCGTATCGCCTGCATCGATGATGCGAACTTTCTTCAACATCTGACGTACAATTATCTCGATGTGCTTGTCGTTGATATCGACACCCTGTAATCGATACACTTCTTGTACTTGTCGCACCATGTATTTTTGAAGTTCTCTGACGCCACAAATTTCCAAAATTTCCTGAAGAATGATCAAGCCGTCTGTCAACTGCTGACCTTTGAACACTCTATCTCCTCGTTGCACAATAAGGTGCTTTGTATGAGGAATGAGGTGCTCTTCTTCCATTCCGGTATCTTCATCGCGAACGACAACGACGCGCTTGTTCTTTTGTACACCGCGGAAGTCCACAACACCGTCGATTTTTGCAATCTCGGCAGAATCTTTCGGCTTTCTTGCTTCAAATAATTCTGCAACGCGAGGAAGACCCCCTGTCGTAATGTCTTTTGTTTTCATTGCGCCGCGTGGAATACGTGCAAGGCGATCCCCGGTTCGAACTTTTTGCCCTTCTGTGACCGAGATGATGGCCCCAGGTGGAAGAGCATACGTTCCGAGAAGTTCCTTACATTCAGGATCCGAATAGATTGCAACTTGTGGATGCAATTCACCGCGATGCTGTTTTACGACAAGCTCGTGCTGTCCTGTCTGTTTGTTTGTTTCGCGCTGGGTAGAAATACCTTCGACCAAGTCTTCGTATTTTACATATCCCGTACGATCGCAAATGATCGGCACGTTATGTGGTTCCCACTCTGCAATTTTAGTTTTTGCTTTTACAATCGCACCGTCTTCAAAGTAAATCTTTGTTCCGATTTCAACCGTAAACGATTGAAGAGGTTCCAACGATTTTGACATGAGAAGTCGTTTGTATTCTTCGAGTGTTCTTCCTTCGTTTTTAACGATATTGATAGATCCGTTTTTGTTTAACGCAACCCAGTTTCCATCTTGTGTTTTGACAGAACGAAGGTCGAGATAAACTAATACGCCTTCATGCGATGCAACGAGTTCCGGCGTTCCTACAGTAGATGCAATACCCCCAATGTGGAACGTTCTCATCGTCAACTGAGTTCCAGGCTCACCAATGGATTGCGCTGCGATAATACCCACGGATTCGCCAAGGCCGACAACTCTTCCATTTGCAAGGTTTATGCCATAGCATTTTGCGCAAACACCGCGTTTTGACTCACATGTAAGAACAGATCGGATCCTTACGCTTTCGATACCTGCATTGTCGATTTCTTCGGCCTGTTGCAAGGTAAGAATATCTTGTGAGTGCGCTAAAACTTTTGTATTATCCCCGGGAAGCAAGATATCTTCGCAAACCGTTCTTCCGAAAATGCGGTCTCTTAACGAAACGAGTTCTTCTTGTCCTTGTTTGATAGCAGAAACTTCAATTCCGTTGAGCGTCCCGCAATCAAATTCATTGATAATGACGTCTTGTGCAACGTCGACTAAACGCCTTGTTAAGTATCCGGAGTCTGCTGTCTTTAAAGCCGTATCTGCAAGACCTTTTCTGGCACCGTGTGCAGAAATAAAGTACTGTAAAGGACCAAGACCTTCTCTAAAGTTTGCGGTAATTGGCGTTTCGAGAATTTCACCTGACGGTTTTGCCATCAAACCACGCAACGCACCCAGCTGTTTTACCTGCGTTTTGTTTCCTTTAGCACCCGAATCCAACATCATGTAGAGCGGATTCAAACGAGCTTCTGTAACATCTGCAAGAAGTGTGAACAGCTCTTTGGACAAGGCTTCTGAGCTTTCTGTCCAAATGGTAATGATTTTTGATTTTTTCTCGCCTTCTGTAATGATACCGTCTTCATACTGCTTTTTCACAATAGCAACGCGATCTTCTGCATCTTGAAGCACTTTTTTCTTACTCAAAGGAACGCAAACATCGCAAATACCCATCGAAATGGCAGCTTTTGTTGCCTCCAAAAAGCCTAATGCTTTCAGATTGTCGAGAAAGCGAACTGTTCTTTCGAGGCCTACTTTTTTATAACATTCTAAAACGAGGTCACTCAAACGCTTTTTCGGAAGGTTGTAGTTTTGAAAACCGAGTTCTTCCGGAATTATCGTATTGAATATGACGCGTCCGGGTGTTGTTTCAATAATGCCATTTTTCGTTCGAAGCTTAATCCTTTCGTGAATGTGAAGCCCGCGACCTGTAAAATCGAGGCGATCTTTATTCATTTTCAAGGACGACCAATCGTAGCCTGCGTTCGTATTGATCGCAAGAAGCACTTCTTCCATGCTCGAAAAAACTTTCGTTTTCTTTCCAAAATCCTCTGGAACATACATAGGATCGCACATGAGGTAGTACAATCCAAGAATCATGTCCTGGGATGGGACTGCAACGGGTTTTCCAGAAGATGGCAAAAAGATGTTATCAGGTGCCATCATCAATGATTTTGCTTCCAATTGCGCTTCAATCGACAATGGAATGTGAACTGCCATCTGGTCACCATCGAAGTCAGCGTTAAATGCTGCGCAAACGAGAGGGTGAATGCGGATCGCTTTACCTTCAATCAGAGTCGGCTGGAATGCTTGAATACCAAGTCTATGTAACGTTGGGGCACGATTTAATAAAACAGGATGTCCTTTGATAACCTCTTCAAGTACGTCCCAAACTTCAGGATCTTGCCTTTGGATTTTTTTCTTGGCAGACCGAATTGTATAGACGTGACCGAGCTCCTTGAGTCGCTTTATGATAAACGGTTCAAAAAGTTCTAACGCCATAATCTTTGGAAGACCACACTGATTGATCTTAAGTTCGGGACCTACTACGATAACGGAACGTCCTGAATAGTCGACGCGCTTACCAAGTAAGTTCTGGCGAAAACGCCCCTGTTTTCCTTTCAGCATCTCTGCAAGTGATTTCAATGGACGATTTCCTGCTCCCATCACAGGATGGCCATGACGACCATTGTCAAAAAGCGCATCGACCGCCTCTTGAAGCATTCGCTTTTCATTTCGAATGATCACTTCAGGAGTTTTTAGCTTTAAGAT
>JBDHQC010000005.1:0-26528 GCA_039806815.1 Parachlamydiales bacterium | reverse complement strand
ATATTTTATAAGTACTGTTGGTAAGCATGGTGATGAAGAAAAGATATGTAATTACGTGAAAAAGCAAGGTCAGGAAGATAAGTCATATAAAAGGTTGCATAAACAAAAGAAAAATGACCATTCAGACCGACTAGGATTTTTCTAAAAAATAAATGCCCCGCAGCTTGCTGCGGGGATTTTTACTGCTTCGTCTTGGGAGATCATCGTTCCACATGTATCAACGTTTTCTTGTTCTGAAAAATCAAATGGATCGTCACCTTCGACAAATGTGCCGTATGAAATTTCTTCAGCAGGGTTTATATCACTTTGACTTAATTCTTGAAGATCTTTCCATTTATAGTAAAAAAGCAAAAGCAGGTCTAAATCGATCGATATTAGATAAAGGTTGGCATCAGTTAGAGGTGTTTCTTCAATATAAGGCTTATCGAAAAGACGAAGCCTTATTCAAAATATCAGCTCATCACACCTCTCAGGAGTGTGCAGCTTGCGGCCACACTCATCCTAACAATCGTAAAAACCAGGAATTGTTTTTATGCACGTGTTGTGGCCACTCTGATAATGCGGACAAAAATGCCGCAGAGGTTATTAAAAAGCGAGCAATAGATTTGTTATTAAACTCTGGACGGGGTTGTCTAATAGAGGTGTTCTGTTAGATAGTGGATGCTAAAGCTGCAAATAAGACACGACGAGCGAATGCGAATTGTGCACGTGGCGAAGAAACGTCAAAAAAGAAAGAACAGGCTGTGAGGGCAGCCTAATTCCTGAAGCCTGCTTCTTTAGAGGCTGGTAGTTCGCATGTATTCATTGACTTTCTCTGAAAGTTCGCGTTTCTTTCCGTTTTCAATTTTTTTAGAAATGTTTTCTTTGCAATTGCATAATGGACATGTAGTTTTAGTTTCTTTAGATCTTTCTGAGCGCTCTACATAGCATGATTTATGAAACACATAGCCACATTTTGTGTAGTACAATTGGCTTTTTTTTATTGTAATGTGGCTCATTTATTCCGCTTCTTTGGTGTCTGCTCTAATTAGCATAAGATTGTGTATATTCAATAAACATTTTTATATCTTATTATACTTTATTTAAAAAGCTAGTTATAAACGATATTATTTATTTTTTTATTAACTAAAAATAATTGTACTGCGTTGCCGTAAATTTATTTTTTGATAAAAATGTGATTGACACATTGATTGGGCTTAGAGTAAGATTTTGCGTTTTAGTCTTCATGGAAGAGTGGCAGAGTGGCCGAATGCGTCTGTCTTGAAAACAGAAGTCGGGGCAACTCGACCGTAGGTTCGAATCCTACCTCTTCCGTTTTTTTTATTTTTTTACTAAGTGGAAGAGTGGCAGAGTGGCCGAATGCGTCTGTCTCGAAAACAGATTCGCGGGCAACCGCGACGAAGGTTCGAATCCTTCCTCTTCCGTTTTTAAAAAATCAAATTGACATACGTTTTGTTGTTGTATATTTTCTTGCATAGTCACATACCTATGCAAAGGAAATTTTTATGCAATTACGAAAATTGATTTCATTAGCACTTTGCTTTACGACACTAAGTTTGTATGGACAATCAATTGAAGTAAACAAGAGCCTTTTTCCATTTTTTATTCCAAAAGCACCTCTTCCTCCAAATCCGTCATTACCAAAACTTTTAGATGGAACAAAACAGCCAAAGTTTGTCAATAAATTGGTAAATGTCATTGACGATGACTTTATATTTAAGCCAAGAAAAAAAGTTTGCCATGGAACGGATTTATATATTGTAAGCAGAGTTCCTTTTATTGCAGATTTAGGCATCATCAATGAAAAAAAACACCGACTGTACACGCCGATGTTTGGGTATGCATCAAAAGGACAAAAACCTACATATCCAGGAAGAACAGTATTGGTAGAAAGCAAAAATCCAATAAAGGTCTTTTGGAAAAATGAGTTGGTGAACAAAAAGAACGGGATGCCACTTCCAGAGCCTCGTTATGTACCTGTCGATGAAACGATTCACCTAGCAATGCCAGAAAATCCACCATATCCTCAAAGCGGGATTCCAACTGTCGTTCACCTACATGGAGGTTTTACTGAAGAATTGAGCGATGGATATCCAGAAGCGTGGAATACACCAAATTTTGCACAAGTAGGTCCTTTTTTTAAGAAAAAGGTATACACCTATTCAAATAATCAAGAAGCGATGATGCTTTGGTATCACGATCATGCACTTGGATTTACTCGTTTAACTAACTATGCAGGACTTATTGGAAGTTACATTATCCGAGATAAAAGAGAAAAACAGTTAATCCGAGAACATAAAATACCTTCAGGTCATTACGAAGTACCGTTGATCATTACCGATAAAATGTTTACGACAGAGGGACAGTTATTTTTCCCATACTATAATCCGGAAGAATTTCCGGACGAGCCTCAGCCAAGTGTGCTTCCAGAATTTTTTGGCGATTTTATTTTAGTAAATGGAAAGACATGGCCATATCAAAAAGTTGAACCGAGAAAGTACCGTTTTCGCGTGTTAAATGCTTGTGATTCTCGCTTTTTGAATTTACAGCTCGTAAAAAAATCAGACGCTTCACATCCCATTCATTTTTATCAAATAGGGACAGATCAAGGGCTTCTCAATGAACCTGTAAAAATTTCAGAGTTATTAATTGCACCTGCACAACGTGCAGATCTCGTCATTGACTTTTCTCGATTTAAAGGAAAAACTTTGATCGTCACAAACAATGCAAATGCTCCATTCCCTGACGGCGATCCCGTCGATCCCAATTCTACAGGTCTTGTTATGGCATTTAAAGTTACAGAAGATCTCGATAAGAATCATCATGAAACGCATTTGCCAAAAAGATTGAGAAAAAATCCAATTAAACGCTTGAAGCCAACTGCAGAACCACGACGCGTTCTTTTATTTGAAACAGAAGATTCCTACGGTCGTACATTGCCGTTGTTGGGAACGCCAGAACTCGGTGCTTTGCATTGGGATGCCCCCATCACTGAAATACCAGTTCTTGGGACAACGGAAATATGGGAAATATACAATACAACAGAAGATGCTCATCCCATACACCTTCATGCAGGAAACTTTGAGATAGTGGATAGACAATTATTTTCAGGAGATTTAGATCCTGTAACAGGTGTTTTACAAAATATACAATTGATTGGAAAACCAATGAAACCGGGTCCTACTGAAAAAGGATTGTTTGACACGGTGATCGTTCCTCCTAAAACGGATGACGATCCTCCTCAAGCAGTAGGTATGAGAACTCGCATTATCATGAAATTTGCACTCCCTGGACAATACGTATGGCATTGTCACATTATTTCTCATGAAGATAATGATATGATGCGTCCAATGCACATTATAAAAGTAAAGAAATCTTGAATATCCTGGAAACTAAATAGCCATAGGGATTCTCTTATGGCTTTTTAGTTCTTACTTATGAGATCACCTTTTATTCGCATAGCAGTACTTGTAGCGTTCTATGCACTAGAATTTGCCCTCTTTTGGCACAACGCTATCGCGCAGATTATATAGTCGTCGGAATGGGAGCTGCAGGAAGTGAGGTTGCAAATATTCTTTCCGATGATTTGAAAGAAAGACAAAAAAAATAACGTACATGCTACAACGACTAGTTTTGCATTAAATCGCAAGCAAATTTTACAGCCTTTCCGCCCCAACCGTATTGTGCAAAATGATAGAGACTCGTTGGCTTTTTGTTTGTTATGTACTTTCTCGATTGTCTCCATTGAGAATTTCCTTTCCTTGTTTCTTCACAAGAAAGCGAACGAATGGTTTTAGGAAGGTTCTCTGAAAGACTACGCATGCAATCGAATGTTATTGTATCGGGAAGATGTACTTTTTGGAGTTTTCTACAATTTTCAAAAAGAGATTTTACTCCTTCTTTAGTAATTTTTGTGCATCTTCTAAGGTCGATTTTTTTCAGTTTATTCTTGCAAGTGAGTGCAAGTTGTATGAGTGCATCGTCATCAAAATAATCATTTGTTGTTAAAACAAATTTTTTGAGAGTGCCATCTTTGATTTTAAGAGGTTTTTTATATCCTCGTAGATTTAATTTTGTAAGATTTTCAGATCCAATCAGAATTGTATCGACATTTTCAATATCGAGATTTTCACACCGTTCGATGTGAAGATTCTTTAATTCTTTGAGATTGTTTGCAATGAGAGCACCACTTTTTGGACTTAATTGGTTACAACAAAGAAGTTTTAGGGATTGTAGGTGTGGTAAGGAAGTGACAATTTTTTCGAATCCATCGTCTGTAATCTCAGACATCGTGAGATGTAATACTTTTAAGTTTGTACAACTTTGCGCGATTTGTTGTGCAGTAACATCAGTGCATTTTGAAACTCCAATCGATTCAAGCTCGTGACACTGCGAAAAAAATGTAGGCAAAGTGTCTACTGCCGTAACACTGGGAAGATTTGATACGTCAAATTTTCGTAAATTTTTTGCACATTTTGCAAAATCTACTAATTCTTCATCACTCAATGGTAGAGTATATACTTCGATTTCTTCGATGGTATGTATGTTGAACAATTCTTTACCGGATAAGGTAACGGCCGGTCCTAATGTGCATTTTCTTAAATTGCGATGATTTTGGAAAAATTCATCACTTATTTCTTGGGAAGACTCCTTTAAAGAAAAAGATTCTAATTGTGGAAATGATGATTCGATAATTTTTGCAGTTTCTTCGTTTATTTCATTATATATATTCAGTTCCAAAAGATTTGGACACATTTCTGAAAGAACATGCAAATATTCTTTTGGATCTTTTGTGTTAAATTTTACTGTTATAGAAGTTAGATTGGGGCAATTTGAAAGAATTTGTTGAAATTGTGAAGAGCTTACTTCGGCAGTATCTCGTAAAGTAAGTTGGGTAACTTTGGGAAAACTCACATTATACGCATTGGCATTATGATGTATGTCGAGATTCAAAATTGAAGTAGAAAGAGATAATCGAAGATTTTTAGAAAATGGCAAGTCAGATCCCAAAGATTTTTCAAAAAGTTTTTCCATGTATTTTGTATCAACTTTGATTAGGTCAAGAGTAAGGGGATGAAAGCGTTTGGAAAGAATCGTATAATTGAAACGATCTGAGGGTTCTTTTAGATGACTTCCAATGGTACACAGAAGTTCGATGGGAAAATTTGCAAGCCCGTTATATTCAATTTCTTCATTTGATTCTGTTTTATTTCTTATTTGAAAATAATGAAATAGATTTACTAATTCGTTCATTTTATTATCTTATTATTTATTTTATTAATAATACATAATAAAATAAATATAATTAAAAATCAAATATTATTAATAATAATTGCTTTATATTATTTCATTCCACAAAATTTGATTTTTATCTTTGATAACCTGTTAGTGACCCTTTGAAAATTAAATTTTTTTTAGGATATTCGATATCTTTGCAGGCAAATCTTCTTTTTCTTGTGTAAGGAATGTTTTGGCAAATTGCTAAAGATGCATACCTATTACTCTTATATACAATTCTCTTAAATGCCTCATGTTGGCTATATATTTGCAGGCTCTCATTGTCTTTTTTCGATCGAGTATGTTCGTTTCCTGGACGACAAGAATAAACGACCGATCACCATCATCTTGAGAAGAAAAGGGGAGTTCATAGAGGCATTTGTCCGGGACTTTGAAATAGCGCAAATTATAGTATTTCATTCTATGACTTTCTAAAAGAAGATGTAGTTAAATGCCCTGAGAATCAAGACCTTTTTCATAGTAGATTTGTTAAGAATTTTCTATTTTACTTGTAATTAAGCAAACGCTAGAAAAAATAAAATAATAAATAATTTTATTTTAGTAGTAATTTTTCAGTTTGATTCTTTTAATCTCAAATAAGACACTTGTAATCCGTTTAAAATATTTATTTTAAAAATTAATTATAAAAAAAATTCTGAGAAGGGAGTATCTTCCCTTTTTGAGAATGGGTTTGGTGTGTATAATTTCGTTATTCAAGTACTCTGTAAATTTTTATCGATAATAGAGAACTTCTAAGTAAAAACTAAAAAAACAAGGCTCTAACGAGATGCTCTTTTCTTTTCTCTACGAACTTTTGCTTTTTTGCACATTTCTTATACATCTACCAAAAGCTTTATTTCAATTTTTTCGTGCGGGAAAATATAAAAATTCATTTACAAAACGCTTCGGGTGGAAATTTCCCTCTATCGAGAAAAAGAATGACGGTCCAATTATCTGGATACACGGAGGATCGGTGGGAGAAATTAATGCATTACAGGCGCTTGTAAAAAAGTTAAAAACCGACATGAAAGATGGAACATTTGTGGTCTCTACAGTCACTGAGACGGGAATGGAACAGGCTAAAAAAGTCCTTGGATTTTGTGACTATCACGTCTTTTTGCCTTTTGATTTTTATTTCGCCGTAAGAAGTGTGCTAAAAAAGTGCACTCCCGATCTCGTCATTTTATGTGAGAGTGATTTTTGGTATCGCTTTTTGCGTTCTGCTCAGAAAAATGGGGCAGTGACTGTTCTTATAAATGGAAAAGTTTCGGAACGGTCGTACAAAAGATTTCGAAAAGTGTCTTTTTTTGCAAAAAGGCTTTTTAAGCATATCGATTATTTTTGTGTTCAAAGCCGAACGTATTCTGAACGATTTTCTTGTCTTGGAGTCCCTGAAGCAAAAATTTCAATACTCGGAAACATAAAAGCAGACGTAAAGCCATCACTTTGCAAGCAAGAAGAAAAAATTGAACTCATGCGAATATATGGGCTTAATAAGGATAATGTAATCATTACAATTGGCTCTTCACATAGCCCTGAAGAAGAACTTTTTATGCAATCATTGCTTCCGCTATTGAAACAATACGAAAATTTGCGCATTATTTTGGTTCCGCGACATCCGGAACGAATAGATGATGTGAAGTGCATATTAGAAAGTCGAAATATCTCCTATACATTATGGTCAGCACCGTGTTCTCATGGGCCTTCAAGAGTCCTTATAGTCGATGTAATAGGGGTTCTTTGCACGTGTTATCAGTTTGCAAATCTTGCTATAGTTGCCGGCAGTTACACGAGTAAGGTAGGTGGACATAACATTTTAGAGCCTATGGCATTGGGAATTCCGACGATTTGTGGGCCATTTATGCACTCACAACACGAGCTTTTACAACTTGCAAAAAATCACAATGCAATTTTGCAAGTACCCATTGAAGAGTTACAACAAAAAGTCGATGCCTTTATAAAAAATCCAAAACCTTTTCTTTCCATACAAGAAAATGCCTCTACAATGATGCATGAAATGAGAGGGTCTACAGAAAAGACGTGCTCAATAATTTATGATCTCATTCCACATTTTTTGAAAAGCTGTCTTGAAATCAAATAATCTGATTTTTTTCATTAAAGTGCTTGTGAAAAAAACTAGAGCGATATATGATTCTGTGCATTGTTAAAGACGCATCGTACACGGTGAGTTTGTCAATCAGATCGCGGGGTGGAGCAGGGGTTAGCTCGTTGGGCTCATAACCCAAAGGTCGGAGGTTCGAATCCTTCCCCCGCTATTTTTTTAGCGGCATAGCTCAGCCGGTCTAGAGCATCGGAATCATAATCCGAGTGTCGTTGGTTCGAATCCAACTGCCGCTATACGGTTCCAATTCAAGCATATTCCGGAAAACGCTTTTGAAGGTTTTCCATAGCATCCACAAATTGTTCTGCAGTCATACGCGTTTTTGGATTTGGGTCAAGCAATTGATAGATGATGTAAATCAAGCCTTCGTCAAACGTGTATTTTCCCGATTCTACAATATTTTTAAGCCCTTGAAGATCTTGGGCTATTTCCTTTTGAAGTTTAACGACTTGTGAAATGGTACTTTTGCTCATCGCATTTTTCTGATTTTGCCAATAGTCTATCCATTTGGGGTTTCCAAGACAGGTTTGATGAAGTGCAATACCTAGAGAATACATATCTGCTGGCTGGCGAAAGAATTGCGTAAACATCGTTGGTCGAAGTATCTCAGGAGATGAGTAAGCAGGAGTTCCATATGTTTCATCGCGATGTTCTAATATGTCATTTTTATTAAAAGCCAATCCAAAATCACAAAGTACTGCAACGTAACCTTTTTCTGTTTTCTTAATAAGTATATTTTCAAGTTTAACGTCGTGGTGAATGATGCCTTCTCGGTGCACTGCTCGTAATCCATGGCCAACATCGAGCGCAATCTGCATAATGGCTTTTTTGTCGAGGGGTGTGTTTGTCATGATCATGTTATCGACGTATTTGAAAAAATCAGAATCAAATGCATCTTGAAATATACACTGCCGATCTTCAAGTTTCTTCTCAGAAAAATAGACGTACATGCTATGTACAGAAAGAATTCCTCTTTGTCCTGCGAACTTTTTATAGTACTCGTATTCGTTTGAATCGATCTCTTGGCCATTTTTATTTAATGCCTGTACAAAAAGAGTTGCTTTCGACTCTTTTTTTTTCGTTTCAACAGCGTCTTGAACGTGAATAGAATGGCGAACTTTTTTGTAGCCTCCACCTGCTTGAAGATCGCTTTCTTTTTTTAATAAAATATTGACATCTCCTTTTGTAAAATCGACAATAAAGGAGAAGGGAAGTCCTGTATCCTTTTTTTTGTAAATTTTAAATTCCGCACTCGATCCTTCTGCAAGAACCTGTTCTGCAAATGCTGTCGTTTCCAGAATTCTTAAAACGCGATCAGTATTTTCGATCAAGGGTACTAAGGATTCACTCCACTTGACGAGGTTTTGAAGAAGACGCTCAACGACAGGATCTTTATTTTCTGAAAGTTCATAAAATTTGAGTGTTTCCTCGAGGAGAAGTTTTGGATCGACGTCTTTGGATTTTGCTGCTTTAATGAGCGTTTGGACTCCAAGTGTATTTCTCGATTCTAAAAGCGTTACGAGATTTTGACTGTATTCTTGTCTGATATTTTGCCGAATCCGCACGTTAAAATAATTTTCTGCAAAGGAGGAAATTGATGACTTTTGAGGATCTTGCTGTAAATGAAGCAAGGCATTGTGGGCAACAAAATCAATTTCGCTTTGTTCTTCTCCATATCCTGTTATCAGAGGTTCTAGTTGTGTGATATTTTTTTCACTCAAAAGTGTTGTTATTTCTTGAAAGAGAAGCTCTCTTCGAATTCCTGTTGTTGGATCTTTTGTGTCTTTACAACCTTCAAAAATTTTTCGCACTTTTGCTTCATCGATCCCAAGTTTTATACTGATGTCGTGAACATCTGCAAAAAGATAGTTATCTCCAACTTTTTTAATTGGAACCCAGTTTTTTGTGACGGCATTAGAGTATTTTTCAAGCCAAGAAAGCTCTTTGGTCACTAATCCATATTTTTCAATTAAGCTATCAACAGTTGCATCGAGTGACTTTTTCTCGCTTGCTTTTTGCACTGTCGGCGATTCAGGAAATTTTTCTTCCGGCGTGAGATATACCATATGTAGTAGCTCCTCAAAATTTGCAATGTAGTAAAAATATTAATTTACAACACTAAGGAATTGTGAGTTTGTATACCAACGTCTGGGATTGTAAAAACTTCATAGAATTCTAATATAGTAACATTTGATGATGGGAAAATCTTAATCTAAGAGAGAATATAATAATTATAATTCATGATTTTCGATTACATCTTGAAAGTTTGTAATTCTTGCTGTTTTTTTCTTGTAAAATAACTAAACTCAACAGATAACCAGTTCTAAAAAAGGTGAACACTATGTCGCGGCCTTCTGAAGTACGCGTTCCTGTAACTGTCGAATCGGGAAAGAAAAGACTCTTTGGCACAATGCATTTACCGATTGAAAAAGGTACGAATAAAGCACCTTGTGTACTTTTTTTACACGGCTTTGGCGGCAATAAAGTTGGTAAATATCGGTTGTTCGTAAGAATGTCTGAACTTCTTTCGAAAAATGGCATAGCATCGTTGCGCATTGATTTTCGAGGTGCTGGCGATAGCGAAGGTGATTTTTCCGAAATGTCGATACAGACACAACTCGAGGATGCACTCTGTGCAATACAGTACCTGGTAAATCACGAAGAGGTTGATCCAAGTCGAATAGGAATCTTGGGAAGGTCAATGGGAGGATCAATTGCTGTATTGTGTGCAGGACATGTACCTCAAGTAAAATCCATAGTTCTTTGGGCGCCTGTTTTCGATGCAAAACCATGGATTGAAAAGATGAACCAAAATAGCAATACTCAAGATAGATTTGCGATAGGTTCAGAGATGTTTACAATTGAAAAAAATGCAAATAAAGCATCCTTTTTGGGACAGCCCATAAGTATGCAACTTCTTTCTGAATTACATTCCATGAAAGCATGTGAAAATCTCGAAAAAATACACCACATTCCACTCCTGCATATTCAGGGGAAAAAAGACAGAGCAGTTTCAGAGTATCATTTGCATGGATATATGGAATCTAGAAAAAAAACGTCGGCAAAATCTTCTTTTTTGAGTCTTGAACAATCCGACCATGATTTTTCAATTCTGGAAGAGCAAAATACTATTTTAGAAGAATGTCTTTCCTGGTTTAAAAATAACATCTAATGAGTATGCATTATGACTGTACAAATTCAACCAAAAAAAAAGGCACAAAATTTAAGTTCCTTGCAAAGAGCGCGTCTTGAGTATAGTCCCCAATATCCATCGATTTTAGAAGATGTTTCAATTCTCGATTTTAAACCGGATGGTAAAATCTCTCTTGACGATGAAATTGCGAAAATATTTCCCCATCTACATACAGGAGTATTAGAAAGCATTGTCCTCGGAGAGCCAATCGATCATCCTTTGAAAATTGGCGTCGTGCTTTCAGGTGGACAAGCACCTGGTGGCCATAACGTAATCTCTGGTATTTTTGATGCGTGTAAAAAGGTACACCCTGATAGTGAACTCATAGGTTTTTTAGATGGCCCAAAAGGAATTATAGATAATCAATGGTGTGAAATAACGCAAGATTTTCTAAAAGTTTTTCGGAATCAGGGTGGCTTTGATAGTATAGGCTCTGGTCGTGTAAAGATAGAATCAGAAGAACAATTACTGAGTGCGTTGCGAACAGTCCAAGAGCATAAACTCGATGGACTTGTGATTATCGGTGGAGATGATTCCAATACAAATGCAGCTTTTTTAAGCGAGTTTTTTTTAGAGCATGGATGTTCTACATCTGTTGTAGGTATACCAAAAACAATTGATGGGGATTTACAAAATCAATTTATTGAAATTTCATTTGGTTTTGATACTGCATGCAGGACCTATTCTGAAATAATCGGCAATCTCGAACGCGATGCAATTTCTGCAAAGAAATATTACTACTTCATAAAGTTAATGGGAAGGGCAGCTTCACATATTACTTTAGAATGTGCTCTTCAAACTCATCCCAACCTTACTTTTATTGGAGAAGAGCTTCTCAAAGAGCACAAGTCTTTATGGCAGGTCATTCAAGAAATTGCAGATCTTATTGTTTTGAGAAAAAAAGAAGGTAAAGAGTATGGCATCATCCTCATCCCTGAAGGGATAATTGAATTCTTAAGTGATGTTCAGCTCTTAATTTCTGAACTCAATGTTCTTCTTCATGCAAATGAAGACCTCATTCAAAGACAGGATCGCATTGAAAGAGTAGAGCAGTTATTAAGTCTTTCTGCAGCATCTCTTTTTTCGAGCTTTCCAGAAAAAATCCAGTCTCAGCTGTTACTCGATCGCGATCCTCATGGCAATATACAGGTATCAAAAATTGAAACTGAACGCCTTTTGATGCAAATGACAGCAAAAGAACTTGAAAAAAGAAAGCAAGAAGGAGAATGGGATGGTACATTTTCTCCTCAAGCTTTTTTTTGCGGATATGAAGGACGATCTGCTCTTCCAAGTAATTTCGATTGTAATTATGCTTATTCTCTTGGACGTCTTGCTTGTGCTCTCATAGGGAGAAAGAAAACGGGCTTTATAGCCTCTATTTTGAATTTATCGCAACCCGTTCTTGCATGGAAACCCGTAGTCGTTCCCTTGCCTTGTATGATGCATTTTGAAGCAAGGAAAGGCGTTATGAAAGCCGTTATAAAAAAAACATTACTCGACTGCGATGGAAAACTTTTTTGTGAATTTTTGAAAAATCGCACCGCATGGAAGTTAGAAGACTCATACACACAACCAGGTCCAATACAATTTTATGGTTCATCTGAATTGACCGATAAGCCTGTATTTACTGTTCAATCAAAGTCAGTTTCCAGTGTATAATATATTCCACAATCTTGTGCTTTCTAAAGAAATTATATTTTTTAGAGGATATAAATGATCTCATACGATGATTTTTCAAAAGTAGATATACGCGTTGGTACTATTGTCCAAGTAGACGATTTTCCTGAAGCTCGGACGCCTTCATATAAGCTTCTCATAGACTTTGGCGATGACATCGGAAAGAAAAAATCTTCAGCACAAATTACTTCGAACTACAATAAAGACGATTTGCTCCATAAGCAAGTAATCGCTGTTGTGAATTTTCCAAAAAAGCAAATTGGTCCATTTCTTTCCGAAGTCCTTACGTTAGGTCTTCAAGACGAAAATAATTCTGTCATTTTAGTAGAACCGGGACGAAAAGTTCCAAATGGGAAAAAGTTGTTTTAGTACTCGGTATTACGAAAAATAATAGACATTTGATGCGCGATACATATAATGCTTCCTGTGACCGCGACTTTGACTTTAGAACACAACCAGGAGCAATATCATGCAGACAACGTATCTCTATACACCTCCCCTTAAAGACCCTGAAGCATTAGCATTATCCCTCAGAGGTGTGACTCTTTCGGAAAACCCAACTAAAAAAGAGAATATTCCGGAAGAAGTAGTATCATCGGAAAAAGTAGAAAACTCACAAAAAAATGAAATACTTCAAAGTTTATCGCAAAAGATTATTGAGGAATTTCAATCAAATGGCAAAAGTAAAGAGTATCTTTTATTGTTGAAAGAATTTGCGATAAATTGCCAAAGTGCAAAATCCAATTTTTTCCCTCAATATGCAGGTATTCAATCATCAGAATGTTCAGAAGAGATCGTAAAAAGTTGCAATGAAGATTTAGAAATTATCACTACATTAATTCAGCAAAAAGGGGATGAACATTACTTGCGTCCTTATGCAAAAAAAGCAGTTACAAATGGTTTTAACCCGGAACTCGTGTATGAACTTGCAGGCATTTCCTGGTATAAAGAGCACCAAAAGAACATGGATGAACTTCACTTTAAAATTGCAGGAGAATTCAAACAAAATGGACGAAGTGATCAGTATCTTTTCTTAATCCAGGAAAGGATTAAACAGGAAAGAAGTTCTAGAAAGGATAGCTATTTTTTATTTGAAGGTGACTATAGCCTATCAGAATTTGGAAAAGAATTGCATGAGGACGTTACATCCATCGAAAAGCTTATATATTTTCCTCGAAATTATAAATCTTGTACTACAGATTTTGCAGATGCAGCATATAAACGAGGCTTTCCAACTGAGTCCGTAAAAAAACTTGCAATGTGTTTTATCCCTCTTGACGCTCTCGTTTGCGAGTTTAAAACAAATGGAAGATCCGAAAAATACCTCATGTTATTGCAGGAATTCATAACGATAGAAAAAGAAATTGGGTATCTTTATCGCATGATTCCAGAAGAGATGTTTCCGGAAAGCGATGAAAGAAACTGCATAAAAGATGCAAAAATAATCTATGAATTGTTTATTTACAAAGATTCAGATTTTGGAAAAAGTTACTGCATTCTTAGAGCAATTGAGAGAGGTTTTAAAGAATCTGATATTGATTATTTACTCAATTAGTCAAATTTTTTCAGGAAAGTGACAGGCGACAAAATGTCCTTTTTCGCATTCTGTTAGCTCAGGTGCAATTTCGCGGCAGAGAGATTTTGCTATGGGACAACGAGTGTGAAAAGGACATCCATTTGGGGGATTCATAGGAGAGGGGAGCTCTCCGTGCACTATAATTTTTTTTCGAAAATTATTTTTTGGATCAATATCGGGTATTGACGAAAGAAGAGCTTGTGTATAGGGAGATTTTGTCCGCGTGTAAATATCTTCTTTTGACCCGATTTCGAGAATTGAACCAAGATACATCACAGCAATTTGATCTGCTATAATTGGCAAGGTAGATAGATCGTGTGTAATAAACAACAAAGAAAGATCTTTTGATTTTTTCAGCTTAAGAAAAAGATCGATGATTTCTCGTCGTATCGAAACGTCAAGAGATGAAACTGGTTCATCGCAAATGAGTAATTTTGGCTCTACCGATAACGCACGTCCTATACTCACTCTTTGCTTTTGTCCGCCTGACAACTCATGGGGATATCTGAAAGCGAGTTCTTTTGGAAGGCGTACCTGATGAAGAATATCACCGACTTGCGACAAAACGGTTTCTTTCGTAGCAAGATTATGCGTGAACAGTGCTTCTTTTATATGGTCAAAAACAGTCATCCGAGGATTTAATGAACTATCGACATCTTGAAAAACAAATTGTACTTTCTTTCTAAAGGAAAAGAGATCTTTTGATTTTAAGTCTGTCACATCAATTCCATCAAAATAAACTTTCCCTCGAGTTGGTTTTTCGAGTAAGCAAAGAATTCTGCACAACGTCGACTTTCCACACCCGCTTTCTCCAACGATCCCTAGGGTTTTTCGATGATGCCCCGAAAGTGAAACATTACAAAGTGCTTGAATTGTATTTTTTTTATGCTTGTATAAAACTTGAATGTTTTTCAAGACAAATAAGGGTATTTCTTTGTTTTGCATACTATTCTAAATAACTTTGTAGCGGTTTTCTTCGATCGATTCAAAACATTCAAGATCAGCAACAGATTGTAAAAGCGATTGTGTGTATGGATGTTTTGGTTGGAGGAAAATATCATTCGTTTGCTCTTGCTCTACAATTTTTCCTTTATGCATGACTAAAACAGAGTCTGCGATTGATCGAACTATTTTTAGGTCATGAGTTACAAGAATCATGCTCATTTTATATTCTTCTTTCAACTCATAAAGAACCTCGAGGATTTGCGCCTGGATCGTGACGTCGAGTGCAGTCGTTGGCTCATCTGCAATTAAAATTTTTGGGTTATTTGCAATCGCCATCGCTATGAGGATTCGTTGTTTTGTGCCTCCACTTAATTCATGAGGGTAACAGGAAAGCCGCTTTTTTGGTTCCGGTACCTTTACTTTATGTAAGAGATATTCTGCAAGCGTTTCTTTTTCCTTTGAAGTCCTTCCAAAGATCGCTTCTTTCAGTTGCAATCCTATAGTTAGTAAAGGATTTAAGGCCATTTGGTGATTTTGCATCACGAAGGCTATTTGTTTTCCTCGAATCTCATTGAGTTCTTTTTCTGGCTTTTGCAGTAAATCTTCTCCTTCAAAAAATATATTTCCTGATTGGATGATGATTTGATTGGATGGAAAAACGTTCATAATTGACGATGCTGTCAACGTTTTGCCACTTCCCGATTCTCCGACAAGAGCAAGAGTCTTTTTTTCATATAGATCAAAGGAAACGTCTCGTACAAGATGTGAATTCTTTTCCTTTTTTAATCCAATAGATACATTTTTCATTTGCAAAATTGGTTTTTTCATATGACCTCATGTAAGTTCCGGGCGGCTTTTTGGATCGAGTACATCGCGGCAAACATCGCCTAAAAGATTGAATGCGAAAATCGTAATAGTAATGAGAATACTTGGAAAGAAAAGACGCCAGGGGTAATACCGCATGGCGGCAATAGCATCGCAAATCATAGATCCAAGGCTTGCATTAGGTGGCTGAATCCCAATTCCCAAAAAGCTTAGAAAACTTTCTGCAAATATTGCTTGAGGAATTGTAAGCATCGTCGTTGTCACAATGGACCCTAAAAGATTTGGAAAAATATGCCTAAATAAGATTTTTACTTTCGAAACACCCAAAGCTCGTGCTGCTTGAATATATTCTTGTTTTTTAATTGCAATTACCTGGAGACGACAAATTCGTGCCATTTGAATCCAGCCGACAATGATCATGCCCGATATGATGGGAACCATCCCAGGGCCAATCGCACATGTCATGAGAATGACAAACAAAAGGCAGGGTATACAATAAATCGTCTCTGCAATTCGCATCATGATAAGGTCGACTTTTCCTTGAAAAAGCCCTGCAATCGATCCAAAGACAACTCCAATGCACATGTCTAAGAATGCGGCGGTTATACCTATAATTAAGGAAATTTGAAGTCCATGACACATTCTGCAAAAAAGATCTCTACCTAAGTCGTCTGTTCCACACAGGTGGAGCCATGATGGAGATAAATTTTTTTCTTCGAGAACCGTTTCTTTAAAACTATAGCCTGAAATTTTTGGACCAATCAATGCTAAAAATACTAAAAAAGCTAAAAGGACAAGACTAATCTTATAGGAAGGATGGTTGAAAATAGAAACTTTTTTATGCGATGCACGTACATGTGTCATTGTCATAGTGTGCTGTCTCCTGTATCACAAAGAGAAAGTCGGGGATTTAAAGCAAAAGAGAGAATATCAAAAAAAAGATGGTTCAAAAGAAGGAATGAACTATAAAAAAGCGTCAATGCTCCAATGACAGGATAATCTCGATTCATGATGCCATTGACAAACCATTGCCCAAGCCCCGGGATTCCAAAAACGCGTTCAATTGCAAAGCTGCCTAAAAGAATATTTGTTGTAAGTGGTCCCAAATATCCAACAAGAGGAAGTATCGCATTTTTCCATACGTGAACGACGAGTATTCTCTTTGTAGAAAGTCCTTTCATTTTTGCACACATCACAAACGGCTCTTTGAGAACTTCCAAAATACTCGAATGTAAAAGACGAGTAATTACAAACATGGGAGCAATTGAAAGAGCAAAAGAAGGAAGTACCGTATGAGAAAAGGTTCCCCAACGTGCGACAGGAAAAAGCGATAATTTCAGTGCAAAGAAGTACTGAAGGGTCGATGCCAATACAAAACTTGGTAAAGAAATCCCTAAGATAGAAAATAAACAAAAAAGAAATGAATTCGATGTTCTACTATAGAGTGCTAAAACAGTTCCGAAGATCATGCCACAAGGTATAGAAATTAAAAGGGCTTCAAGTCCCAAGAGCAAAGACTTTGGAAAACCATCTCGTATAATATCTGTAACTTTTTGTGCAGGATACTTTAAGGAATATCCAAGATTCATACAAATGAGCTCTTTCCAGTAGGAAGTGTATTGTTCCCAGATGGGAAGATCAAGACCATATTGTTTTCTTAAGAGTTGTCTAGCTTCAATACTATGCGTTTGTTCCTCGAGGAATGGATCTCCCGGTACAATACGCGTTAAAAAAAATGTAATGGAAGCCACAAAGAATAGTGCAAAAATTATTGTGGTAAACCTTCTTAAAAGATATCGAAACATTTTATTCTAAACTTTCAAAAAAAAATTTCAGCGATACGTTACAGGAATCTACTTTCTTTTGCCAGTGTTTATTTTAAAGTTTCCATTCCATATGAGCATATCGTAGATCTAAAAACCCCAATGGGGTAACTTTTGCATTTTTTAGTCCATCGTTCTTTAAGTATGTGTATGTTCCTTGAAACAACGGGAGAACAGGAATTTCTTCTAGAAGAATTTTGTGGGCGTGTTCAAGTATGTCTACTCTTTTTCCCGTATCAGTTTCTACATCTGCTTGTGATAAAAGATTTGCATACGTGTCGTTGTGCCATCCTGGAATCTTTCCGATAGCTTCTAAAAAACACGACTGATCAAAAAATTCACAAGAAACAGAACTCACAAGCAAACAAAAGTCATTTTCTTCTAACTTTTTTCTATATTCTTGAAATGAATATGGGATGACCTGTAGATCAATTGAAAAGACTTGTTTATAGTTTTTTTGAATTTTTTCAGCAATTTCCTTAAACAATGGATCTTCAGTGCAGTACAGCAATGTAAGCCCTTGTAGATCACTTTGCGCAATCCCGAGTTCTGAAAGAGCTCGTTCAAAGAGCTTTTCTTGAGATTCTTGACCATATGTTGTTATATCCAGAGCAGAAAATTCTGAATCATTTGTTTGAAAAAGAGGATGTAAAAGATCTATGCCAAGGGATTTTTTATCAATTGCCGATGCAAAGGCTCTTCGGAGATTTATATTTTTAAAAAATCTATTTTCGCAATTGAGTTGTAGGTAATATACTTTTGCAAGTTGGCAGGATCTTAAACAATTTCTTAAATTAGAATTTTGAATGGTTTCAAATGAAATGTTCGAGCAAGGAAATCCAACCCAATCGAGCTCTTTATTTTCAAACATCTTTACAGCAGTATCATTTTGTGCGAAAATAAAATGCACTTCATCGAGGAGAATCTTGTGCTTGTCGATGTAGTGAGTATTTTTTTTGAGAATCAATGAATCTTGATTTTCTTCGATTGTAAAAGGTCCGTTTGAGATGTTCTCTGAATTCTTTTTAGACTCGAGCATTGTATTGTGAAGCGGGAAAAAAGGATGGCACGAAACGAGATTCGGAAAGTACACACAGGGGTGTTCTAAAGAAACTTCTAAGGTCTTATCATCGATGCACCGAACGCCCAATTCATCAATCGACACCTTTTTTTCACTTATTTTTTTTGCATTTTTTATAACAAAAAATAAGTGTTTATGAGGGGATTCGATTGTGTCTGAGAGAATGCTTTTCCAGGTTAATTCAAAATCTTTTGACGTTATTGGGTCTTTGTTCGACCACGTGGTTTCGTGAAGATAAAATGTGTACATAAGACCATCTTCTGAAACGGAAATCCTTTTTGCAACACCAGGAGTTATTCTTCCAGCATCTTGCATTCGGGTTAACCCTTCGTATGAAAGTTGAATCATGTTGATTGATTTACTGTCATTTGCAAATCGAAGATCCAACGTCTTGGGTTTCCCCTCCATGGAAAATCGCGCAACTTGTTTTTCTCGAACGATCGAAATTTCAGTCGTATTTACAGTTTTTTTATTCTCTTTTCCACACGATGTCAAAAGAAGAGTCAAACCAATGAGCATGATATTAATTCTTTTCATAGTATTCCTTTTTCGAACAGGTTTTCTAATCGTTTTGAGATTTTTCCCCTCATATAGTACAAAAAATCCACAAAAAAATATTCAAAAAAAAAATAAAGCTGGTAGGATGCGAGGATAGATTTAAGCAGAAAGCACCGATTTTTTGTTGAAATGCATTCGAAATTCAAACAAAAAACAAATAAACAACATTATTGTGAGGGTAAATTCACTATGCAAGCGCGTTCTAAATGGATCACGATAGTCGTGATCATAATCATACTCTTTCTCATCGTCATGTTTATGAAGGACAATTCGAAAAGTGTGCCCTCTGATATGATGAAAGAAACAAAAGAAGCTCCAGCAACAGGACAAACCGCATCCATTAGCGATTGGAAAAAATTCACATCTGATGACAATCAGTTTTCTGTATCGCTTCCAACAATTCCTCAGCATGCTTCAGAAGCAGTTCCTTTACCAAATGGTCAAGGAGCAATTACATACGACATGTATCTTTCACAGGAAAAAGATGGAAGCACGTTTATGATTAGCCTGATCCACTATCCTGAAAACTTTGATACTTCCAATCCAGATGTGCTTTTAGAAGGTGTTATGAAAGAAATGTTGAGCGGAAGTGAAGATAATACATTAAAGTCTTCTGAAAAAAAGCAATTCAAAGATTTACCATCTCTTGATTTTGCAATTACTAATAAAGACTTCATTATTCATGGGTTTACGTTTTTGTCCGACAAAAATTTATATGTCCTCACCATGATTGATAGAAATATGTCTCATGACGAAACGCAATTCAATCAATTTGTCAATTCCTTTGACGTTCTTAAAAAAGCATCTTTATAAATTGCACCTTGTACGTTTGATATGACGTGCAAGGTTTTTTTATTGCTATTTTATACTCTTCTATAAGAAAATTCTTTGGAACATTCATCGAGATTAGGATCTTCTTTGCAAAAAGTTATTTTAAAAAAGGGTAGAGAAAAGAGCATATACTTTCGCCACCCCTGGCTTTTTTCTGGAGCAATACATCATCTTCCCCAGTTCAATGATGGAGATATTCTCCAAGTTTTTTCATCGGAAGGAAAATTTCTGGGGCGAGGATATTTTAATAGAAAATCGCAAATTATCGGTCGGATGTTGACATTCGACGATACACCCATTGAAATAGCAGTTCAAGAACACATCCGTTGCGCATTTGAGCTCCGCACATCTATGTCTGATCTAATACAATCCAATTCCATGCGCCTTATAAATGCAGAATCTGATAACCTTCCTGGGCTCATCGTCGATTCTTACGATAAAGTGCTCGTTCTACAATCCGGAACAAAAGGCATAGACAATCTAAAAAGTCTTATTGTTGATGCATTGGTAAAAGAGTTTAAGCCTTCCTGGATATTTGAGCACTCGACATCGAATGCAAGAAAACACGAAGGACTTTTACCTCAAATTGGTACTTTATATGGGGAAGAACTCGATGAAGTAGAAATAAATGAAGGTGGACTAAAGTTTTTTGTACGACCAAAACATGGACAAAAAACGGGTTTTTTTCACGATTTACGTCAGATGCGATTCCTTATCCAAAAATTGGCTAAAGGGAAAAGAGTTCTCAACTGTTGCTCGTATACAGGTGCATTTACTGTGCATGCATTGAAAGGGGGTGCACAATTTTGTACTTCTTGCGATATTTCAAAAGAAGCAATCTTGGGTGCTCAAAGAAACATTAGCGCAAATGGATTTTCAGAATCTGTTCATGAAGAAGTAGTAGAGGATGTATTTTCTTTTTTACAAAAAAATGACGTAAATTACGACATCGTCATTTTAGATCCACCGGCCTTTGCAAAGAAAAAACACGATATTAAACGTGCCCTTTCCGGATATAAAGAATTGAATCGGTGTGCGATTAAAAAAATGCCTCAAAATTCATTTCTTTTGACCTGTTCTTGTAGCTACCATATTGACGATGGACTTTTTCAAAAGATGCTCTTTGAGGCAAGTTGTGATGCAGGACGGAAAGTTCAGATTCTCCATAGGCATCGTTTGGCTTATGATCATCCAATAAGCATCTATCATCCTGAAAGCGAATACTTAAAAAGCATTTTGTGCCGCATTTTATAAGCAATTTTCGAAAAAATTTTCTTTGTTATTTCTTAACAACATTCTAATTTAATTTTTACTGTAAAAAGCAATTGTTCCCATATGAAAAAAAAAGGAGAATCAGATGACTACAGTAGATACGCGTTTTGAAATTTGCAACAATCCCATTGAATTTATTCAAGCGGTTTGTGAAGAAATAGGCAGTGTCGCAAGAGAATGGAAGAATGGATATGACAATATAATAAGAGAAGTAATTGATGCATCTAAAGAAACATCTCCTCCAGAAGTTGCTCGAGCAATCGAAAAAGTTCTTCTCAATTTACCGGAAATTGTTGCAGTTCTTTCGATCTTTTCAAATACAGCACCGTTATTGGGCGGAGTCTATTTAGGAGGAAGAATGGTAAGTATTATCGTTCCGATTGTAGTAAATGCCGTAGATCAGAATAGAGATATTACAGATCAGGATGTAAAACTTATAACAGATCAGCTTCATGGATGTTTAACTCCCGCTCTTTATGTAAGCGCTAATGTTGCAAGTGTGTATTATTTTGTAAGGGGAATTGTAACATTAGATTACGTCCTTATTCTTCAATCATTTTTATATGGCACTGCTGGAAGTGTAATGATGAACAAAATGATGGATGCTTCTCCATATGGGGCTATTAGAAATTTTTTGACAGTTGAAAATTAAAGGAAATGTATATGGTACAAGTGCAAGGATATTTTGGTATATGCCAGGCAGGTTTAGAACAAGCGGGTTCTTTTCTTCAAGAATCGATATCGACGATATCGAATGGCTATAAAATAGGGGTTGATAAAGTTGTATCGATAACAAATGAGCATCTTCCTGAAAAACTACAACCAATCGTGGGAAAAGTTCTTCATTCTCTTCCGGAAAGTTTTGCAACGATTCTCATTATTGAAAATAAAATGACGGTTGTTGGGGTCTTATTTTGGACCGTGCGATCTATTGCTGTCCTTAACCCTCTTATAAAGACAGTACTTTATGCACAAACATCCAAGGATGAAATCATGGATGCATTAGATCAATGTTATGAAAATTATACACAAGCGTATGAAAAAGTAGTTCCAGCTATTTTAGTGTGCGCATCTATTGGTTGTGTGCATTCTGTAGTATTTGGTTTTATCACCCAAGATTATGCAACAATATTGAGAGGATGTTTTTATGCAGCTGTTGCACAGCTTGCCTTAAATGATCTCATGAGAAAGCAAATGCCGGTCCTCGTTCAAGACGTATAGAAGATAAGCATCCTTGGAGTTTTCTCCAAGGATGTATATTTTAGTAGTTATGACTATCTCCACATCCGCAAGAAGATTTTGCATTGGGATTGATGATTTTAAATCCACAATGAAGACCTTCTACATAATCGATGATAGATCCATTTAGGTGAGGAAGCGAATTTTTTCGTACAGCAATTTTTACGTTTTTCGTGTCGAAGACTTTGTCGTTTTCGTCTATCGTGTTGCAAAATTCTAAAATATACTCATACCCTGAGCAGCCTGCGGCAACTTCATCAAAGCGAAGATACCAATTTGATTTTTCTTCAAGATCAGCATACTCAAGTACCTTTTTAGCAGCATGATCAGTAATCTCAATTGTTCCTTCCGCAGAACCCGTTTCAGATTGAGCAGATTCATCGATTTTTAATTGTAAAACTTCGTTGAGTTCATCTAAAATCCTTTGCAAATCACATTCTTCATATCCATGCTTATATACTCCGGCCTCAAGAGTTTCGCCTTGAGATGAGCAGCATCCTACGCAGTTGAGATTTGATTTTGTAAGAACATGAGCAAGATGCTGTGCTTTGTGAGGAAATTTCGAAAAAATTTCACCGATTGTCATGTCTTTTGTAATAGTTTGGTCTGACATTGTATATCCTTAATGTGTAACAGTAACGGTTCCCTTAATTATTTTAGTTTGGCACATCATGCGTTCTTTTTTCACGCCTTCTGGACCAAGAAAATCTATTTCTGCTTCCGTTGGCTCTGAAAGTGCTCCTTCTTCTGAATCATCAGATTTGCAATTTACGTAACATATGCATGTACCGCATAACCCATCTTCGCAAGCAAAAGGAACGCCCTGGCGTTCACAAGCTTCTTTTACAGACGAATTTGGTTCTAGTTCCTCTGTTTCCCCAGTTGATGTAAATTTTATAAAAGGCATATTTTATGTAACTCCAATAAAACTTTTAATTATTAAAATTTAAAAAATTGTAATAAAAAGTTATTTTATGGTCAAGGTTTAGATATCTGTTTCATCTTCATCAAATTCATCAAAATCTTCTTCATCTTCTTCGCTAAAGTCGTCTTTTTTTGCAATTACCCGTGCATCTTTTGCATTTTTAGCGGTCATTTTTCGAACGGGTTTTACAGAAGCCAGCGTTCCAGTGCAATCTACCCAAATTGGTGAGCTCCATGCCATATGATCATCTTTTTGCGTTACGCGAAGATAGTAGAAGACAAATGGAGGTTTTTTGTCTTTTGCATCGATCAGAACTTTGGAAAGTGGATCAAGATCATCGAATTCAAAGTCAAAAAAGTTCCCCTTCGGAGTAAAAGTCGTCAATACTTTGCCATTTCGAATGAGTTCGACTTTAAGCAAAGGACCACATCCTGCAACAAAACCTGCAAGGTGTCGATTGATATGGAGACCCGGTTTTGCAAGCGTATCGATTTCTGATCCCATCGGGTGTCCAGCAAGATGAAGGCCGATTATGATTCGCTCTCCGGTCGTTGCAAAGCAGTGCCTTTTATATAGAGCTTCAAACATTGAGCTTCTTGAAAGCTCTTCTGCGTAAATTCCCGTTAAACCAGGAGCGTATTGTTCTTGGTCGCAATCATAGAGTTCTTCATAAATTCCTCGATCGTCAAGGCCTCCTGCTACAAATCCAAAACGGCGATTTTTTAAAAGAGCCTTTACTAAAGCGCCTTCTTGGGATTCCTTAATAGAATTTTTTGCTGTCCCTTGAATAGCCTTTGGATTATGGTCTTTCGCAGTAGTTTCCGAAGAGCCCCAAGCATTATATATTTCGACGACGCGTTCGAAATCAGGTTGAAATTCCTGAAAGTCAAAATCATGTCCTTTTGCCATCGTAAATGTTGGAATAGAAATAATGTCCTTAGGAGAGTAGAGTTTGTAAATTTTTTTGAGGGTATTTGTTCTCGGATCTTTTTTTCGAAGAATAGGCTTTTCGTCTTTTGCATAGATAAAGTGCCGAAGGCCTTCTGAAGGAACATCACCTTCCCATTGGAAACCCAAAAAAGTTGCAAATCTTTCGTTTTCATCAAATTCTTCAATGTTTTGCGTGATTATTTTCCACATTTCATTGGAAGTTTCTTCCTGAGATTCAAAAGGTGAAGATGCAAAAAAATTGACAGATTTTTCATCTCGAAAATGGCGAATGCAGCTTTCAATACTTTCTGTAGAATCAAAGCGCTCGGATTCGCCATGCAAAAGTCCCCAAAAAAGGTTTGGAACATCGTGAGAAAAGCATTTTATAGGGCTTGAATAAAAGACTTCATTTGTTTGGACGTTTTTAAGTTCAATTGTATACACGCCAGGTTCATTGAAATAAAGGTTCGGAAGTGTCATAAATCCCGTTTCTGGAACAAAAAGCTTCCACTTGAGATTTTCTCGTAAATTATCATGTGTAAGTTCAATAAGCGTCCCATCGGGTGCATTACTCGTCAGATTTCCAAATTCATCTTCAAAGCGCAAGACGACGTCAAAGCGACGGTTTTTTGATGTCACCGAGGGGGCAACGATTCGAATTGATTTTAATTCATTTCCTTTCACATCCATATAAAACGTCTCAGGTTCAGAGAAATTTCCCTTGCCCGTAGGATCGATGTATAAGTAAAATGGCCTTCTTCTTTGCACTGTGAGCTGACTTAAATTTCCAAAAGTCTGTTGTTCTTTTTCTTTGTTCGACATTGCTCCAAGAACGATTGTAATATTTGATCCTTGACGAACATCACAGGGGAGAACGAATTGAAATTGTGGAACGACACTTGAAGGAACGTCTAACGCTTTTGCTGAGAGAATTTTCCCATTCTCTAAAAAGGCAAAGATTAAATTTTCTTTTGATTTCAGGTCGGGATCTGGTGTTTGCCAATCGATTCTTCTTCCTTTGCTTGCAATATCGAAACGCAACAGCGTTCCTTTAGGCAGATTAGTTCCAGGAGTATAGATGAAGCGAAAGGTCCCCACTTCTCCGGCAAGAACAACACTCGGTTCGCAAAATGAAATTGATCGCGCCATAGTACGGACACCTTTAAATTTATGTTAGTAATGCAAGTTTAGCAAAACGATAGCGAATTTTGCAGAAAAAGTCTTTGATTTTCAATCTATTAGTCACACTTTTTTGCAATTCGTAAAGATTATATTTTAATTTCAGAGCTTTTCAATTTTCACATTATGGGGTATGATCTTTCAACCTAAATCTCAACTTTTTAAGGCAAATATGCAAGTTGAAAGAAAAACTGAAGCGATCACTTATGGTCAAGAAAATGAAGGCTTCTCTCCTCTAGAAAACCTTGCAGAGGAAATCGATGTGTTAATTACGAGCTTTCTTTCTTTTTCTGACCTGTTAAACATGCGACTCGTTTCTTTTAGATGGAATAGAATTTCAACGTTAGTACTTGAAGAATGTTCTTTTGGTCACATTTCTTTACTTATGAGACGATATTTACAATCCTCTGATTCTCAAGAGGCTGTACCTGCATTTGTAAGACAAGCGAGAAGATTGAAGCTTAATTTAAAAGCTTTAAGATTTTCTACCACAAGAACCCCATGGTTATTTGACTACGAAGATCACATGAGAAAGAAAACACCGAAAATTTCTTCGCTACAGTTTGATCAAAAAACGAAAATAGATGATCTAGAAGTCGATAAAATGCTTGAACTTTGCAAAGGGTTACAATGCCTTCATATAGATGATACCATAGAAAAAGAGAATCCTATATTAAAATCGTTAGTAAAATGTCCTTCACTTGAACGCGTCATTCTGTCCGGGAGTATAACGTATGAATCCATATGGGAACTTTTTTTGAAGGTGCCTGCGTTATGTGTTTTGGATTTATCAAATTGCTATATAAAAGGGTCTTTTTCAAAATCTGAAGTCCCAGAAGCAATTACTTTCGGATACCTTGAAACATTTAATCCCCCAAAATATATTGATAAAAATTTTCTTGAGTTCATTTTTCAAAAAGCAAAACACCTCACAGAGCTTAGTTTTTGTAGTTTTGACCGGGAGTTATCACTAAAACTTGAAGAATTACAGGGTTTGATAGAAGAACACTATCAAAAAGATATTCAACAAACTCTTCTTTCAAGCCTTACATTAGATTATACAAATGACGAAAAA
>JBDHQC010000104.1:0-6713 GCA_039806815.1 Parachlamydiales bacterium | reverse complement strand
TCACAAGTGCAAGACTTCTTATAACAGCTGCAATTGTAGGGATTTCAAGCATGCTGTACGACAACACGATCTTTCCACTTCTTTGCATGACAGTTGGAATTATCGTCGTCATTTTGCCCCTTATCATTGCCTATGAAAGAAAAGTAATTCGTCAAGCGATTGCTCTATAAATCCAGTACTAAGACTGAATTAATCTTGAGTTGAATAGCCATATTTTTTAGCCATCTGTTGAAGATTCTCAAAAAGGTCAGAGGGTATTTCTCGTTTGAGCTGACTCCAAGTAATTTTATCACTTGTGGAATACCAAGTATTTGTATTTTTAGGTATTTGATTAAAAATATTTGGGTCGATAGGTTTTTCTAGTCTCTTTTCGAATTTTTTTCGCAATTTATCGATATCTTCAATGCGGTATCTCCATTCACTCATCTTTTCTGCTTTTAAATTCCAATAATACCAGTATTTTGCACAATGTACTAACAGTGAATCTTCTCTTTTGATTTCCGGAACGTGCGTTCTGACAAATATCCATTCATCGCGATCGAGATCTTGAATATTCACATACCACGAAGTAATGACGTGGAGAGGATTTCTTACTTGGTGGAAGGCATGCAAAAATTTTACATTTCCTGCTTGCGGTCCCCACGGCGAGTAGTTATTTACTACCATTGGCCATGAAACTGTGCCTTCTTCTCCTTCCCTTTCATGCAAAACTTGCAAACCCATTGCTTGTAAATATAGTGACATATATTCAGTACCACTTCTACCACAGCCGGTTACTAACAAAAACCGCGACTTATCATTACCGTCTGCAAAACCGCAAGTCATCGAGAATAAAAAAAGGAAAAAGAGTATTTCTTTCATGAGGTTACAATCCTGGGCTTTGGTGCATAATTCCCCCATCGACAAATAATGTCGTCGCAGTTATGTACGAGGCACCTTCTCCTGCTAAAAAACATACGGCATTTGCAATTTCTTCAGGTTTTGCCATGCGTCCTAAAGGTATTGCAGTATCGAGCTTATGCATTGCTTTTGGATCATTCATCGTCGATAAATTAATAGGAGTTGCGACAGCCCCTGGACCCACTCCTGTTACAAGGATATTGTATTTTGCAAGTTCAAGTCCTGCTGTTCTCGTCAACATGCGCATCCCCCCTTTTGAAAGGCAATACGCTGTATTATTTGGCATAGGCCAGTCTTCATGGACTGAAGTAATGTTGATAATGCGTCCACCTTGCCCTTGCTTTATCATTTGCTTTGCTGCTATTTGAGTTCCAAAGAACGCGCTTTTGAGATTTATCGAAAGAACCTTTTCGTACTGTGCTTCCGTAGTATCAAGGACAGAAGTTCTGGTCTCTACTCCTGCATTATTGACCATAATATCAACCCGTCCAAAGGCTTTCACTGCAGAATCAATTAATTTCTGTAAATCATCTACACGACTAACATCTGCATCAACGCCTATAACCTTATCATGCAGGGCAAGGACCTTCTTTTCTAAAAGATCCGTAACTTCTGGGTGAACGACATAATCAATGACGATATTTGCACCAAGATTTGCAAGCCCAAGGACAATACTTGCTCCTATACCACTATTACCACCTGTTACAATAGCGACCTTTCCTTGAAGACTCATTCCGGTTCTCCACTCTGAACTTTAGTTATGAAAAAAGAAAGTAAGCCCAATGACAATGAAATAGCAATACCTATGGCAAAAATCATTCGCAAGGAAATTCCAAAATCATCTTGCAAAGGGCCGACGAAAAATGCAGAAACACCATATCCTGCAAGGTAAAACGCAAGTATAATTCCTGCAACACTATTTATGTGTTTTTTAAACTGCGATTGAGAAAAACTTATTGTAAGCGGAAGCAATGCAGAACACCCAAATCCCTGAAGTCCAAATGCTAAAATGCCTGTAAAAGATCTTTCTTGAGGAAGAATTGTAAGGCATAATGATGCAAATGCGATGAAAAATGGTAAAGTCCTAAACGCTTTGCTTTCTGAGAAGAACTTTTCAACCGAAGCAAAAAAAAGCCTTCCAAACGTAACCATAGTCCAAAATGCAAATAAAGCAATTCCTGCAATTTGAGAAGACGCTTTAATCGTATTTGTCATAAAAAGAGAAGCCCAATTGCCATTTAATGTTTCTATCATGCCATAGCAAAATGCAAAGAGGATAAAAACATAAAATTTCCTTGGCAAGGATGCTCTATCATTTTCATTTTCCTTATGAGGATGTGGGAAGTCAACATCGGAAGATACGAAAAATAACGATATGAGAAACAAGCTCAACACAATCGGAAGCTGCCACCAGAACCATAATTTTACAAAAATACAGACGAGTAAGGGGGCAAGGGCAGTTCCAATTCCTAAAAGTGCGTTGAGTATGAGTATTGCAAAATCAATAGTGTGAGGATACAATAAGGCAGCCATTGTATTGATTGCAGGAACTGTAAGTCCATATCCTATACCTAAAAAAAACGTAGAGCATAAAAGCAGAACATACGCAATCTCTTGTGTCATGTACAACGAACTTATACTAAGCAAAGACATAGAAATGCAATTTGCTAATAAGCCGACAAGAAAGATACGGGAAAGTCCATATGCACAATAGAGTTTTCTACTGAAAAGGGCGAAAAAGATCGAACAAATGACTTGCGGGATAAACAAACTTCCATATTCTGTACTTGTAAGATTAAATTCAGCTTGACTTGTGAAGATCGTGCTCAAGGCAGGGAAGGCAACAATTGCAATGCCTTGCAAAAGACCTGCGAGATACACTGAAATAACTGCGCAATTTTGCACGATAGGAGGTCCTTATTAAACTTTCAAACTCAACTGTAAAAGCTTTTTACAAGTCGATTCAAAATCAGTGTGGTGAAGCCCATGTATTTTTAAACTTTTTGCAACCTGAACGAACATGAGGCGATCGTCGATATAGAGTACTTCGCTTGGTTTTTTTTGAGAAATATCGAGCGCTATTCGATATATGTCAAAATCTGGTTTTCGTACACGGACATAGCAAGAGGAAACAAAGCAGTCAATAATGCTTGAAAGTGCAAATTTTTTTATGCGATATTCATTGAGTTCTTTTGATTCGTTGCTCACGGCAACAATTTTTAGCTTATTTTTTTCTTTAACCTTTTTTATAAGATCTATCATTTGAGGAAATGATTGTGACTGCAAAAACATGAATTTTTTAAATTCTTCTTCCGTAAAAGAACGTCTCGAATAAAAAACTACTCTTTTCATGTACTCAGAAAGAGATAACTTTCCAATTTCAAGAGTGTCAAATGTCGCATTGTGCCGACTTTCCATTTGAGGAAGATCGAGGTTAAATTTTTTTGCAGCACGCTCTCTTGCATGTCGATCCCACCCATTTGTGAGGATAATTCCACCTATATCGAGAAACAACGTCGTAATTGGCGTTGATATTTTCATCTGTGACTCATAGTAAATTATTTTCTTCACACTACAGCACAAACTCGTTTGTTTAAACAAAAAACTGTTGTCCTTTTTTTTCATTTTTGATATAACTTACTGACAGTAAATTACATATGGTGAACCCATGCAGGGATACGTTCCTCAGTTAGCCCCGGTTTATGCCCAACATGAAATTCGTTTACTTCATCAATATAGTGAAATTATGAGTCTTGATGAGATTTCAATGGATGTATTTACTCCTTTAGACGTTGTACTTTTAGATCTAGACGATACGTTAATGGATTCAGAGGGAATGGTTGGCTCGAAAGCATGGAGAGCATACATCGAAATGGCAACAAAGTATGATCCTGAAGGAAACTGGCACGACGTGCTTTCTTTGTTTGTCGCACAAAACTATCCCGTTAAGGCTATCGAAGAAAAAACAGTGCAATTTGTCGAAGCTCTTCAAAGAAAAGGAGTGATGGTATTTGGATTTACTGCACGAGAGCGCAACAAATGGTACTATACCCCATGCGAAGATGTGGATGCACTTACAAAAGAACAAATAAATTCTTGTGGAATAGACTTTACGAAAACGAAAGTTGAAAAACCTTTTCAATTTCTTACAAAACCTCTTGAGTGTTTTGAAAATATCTTCTTTGCAGATACGGACACCAAAGGCGAATACCTTGCAAAACTTTTTAATAAAATGCCGATATATCCAAATTGCACATACTTTATCGACGATAAGAAAAGGCAAGTAGAATCAGTTACAGAAGAGCTTTCTTTTCGCAATTTAAAACATAAATGCTATCTTTATTCTGCAACAAACAAAAAATCAAAAAACTTTGATCCTCTTATTGCAAACATTCAACTCTATTATCTGAAAAAAGAAGGTACAATTCTTTCAGACGAAAGAGCACGAGACATAGCACACGACAATAAGGACAAAGACGCTGATTTCTTCCTTCAAAATACACTAGATTTATTCCGCAAATGAATATGACAACGTCATTGTCGTATCATCGCTATTTTCAAAACTGATTGCCTCTTCTTTGGTATGCATGCGTTTATGAAATCGCGAATCCGGAAAAAGAGCTGGTTCATAACTTTGCAACGTATTCAATGGATCTTCAAGCCGCGTATCAATGCAAATGCTACGTGCAAGTCGTATTGAACGAGACCAATAAGAATCCTTTTTAACGTCTATGGATCGCAACGAGACGATATTTTTTTGAGGAAGAATATTGAAGCGAATATCGGAGTCTCTATGTTGGTAAAGATCTTGAAGTACAGAATCGACCATACTCATTTGGTTAAAATACGATAGATCATCTATAAAGCCACCAAATAGCCTCACATCAAAAAAAAGTTGTGAGTATAACGTTCGTAAATGCATTTGAAATTGCAGTAAAGCTTTTTGAAAATGAGCGTTTTTATCGACGTGAAAAAGAAAACCAATTTTATGGATTTTATCGAACCCGACAACTCCTATACATTCTGCAAGATGCCATGTAGCAAGAATCGGTTTTTTTGCATCAGGAAACGTAATTGCAAAACACCTCTGTTCTACCTCACAAACGTCATCAAAAGGACCTAAATATATTGGAAAAAACTGACAGACTTGCTGCGTTTTGATCGTTGCACTTTTTCGCATAAATGCGATCATTGACTGAGAGCTTTCATCATATCCTACATATTCACAAGAACTTGGGAGGTTCTTTTTTTGTAAAATATCCATGACGCGTAACGATATTTCTAACTCTGATCTTTTAATTATGCTTAAAATGTTGTTTATGCATGTGGGACAAGCAGATCTCGTTCTATCAATTTCTTCCTTATCGAGCTGTAATACTTTAAAAAAAACATCTCTTGCCAGTGTTTTGAAAAGAATATCTCTTACTTTTACAGTAAACGTTCCCGATATTCCTTCGACGTCATGTATGCGACGATATGTATCATGTTTTTCATCAATGACAGATCCGATTGATTCTGCAACCTGTACAACAATTTGTAAACGGTTATCGAAGTGAGTATGAGTTATCATCCAAGTTTGCCTTTAGACATATGTTTTTAGAAGAAAATATACCCCTATCCCAACAAAATAGGTAAGTAATGCAGGAATTGTGATTTTTTTAGTATACCACATAAAGTCTACGCCTTCTAATGCCATTAAAGCAACACCTGCGGCAGAACCAACAACTAAAATGCTTCCACCCGTTCCTGCACAATAGGCAATTGCTTGCCAAAATAGTGAATCTATCGAATACTGAGTTACTGGGTACATAGCAATTGTTGCTGTTACTAATGATACATTATCGAATATAGATGAACATAGACCTATAACAATTGGTATGAGAGTCTCAGATGGCAAACGTTCATTCAACCACAAAGCCGTGTTCTTCAATACACCTGCGCTTTCAAGAGAATTGATTGCCAAAATAACTCCTAAGTAAAATAAAATTACTGAAATATCGATCTTAGGCAATACAGAGGTAACCCGTAAATGATGTCGATCCTTATATTTATAGTGCATAAGATCAGTCACTACCCACATGACACCAAGCCCTAACATCATCCCCATAAAAGCCGGAAGATCGGTAATCTGTTTAAAAATGGGAACAAAGATGAGGGCACAAATACCCATTATGAGGACTAAAAGTCCTCCTGGCTCTGTTGTTTCTTTCTCAGTGTTCCTAATCGAAAAGTCACCTTTCATTTGAAATGAAAACCATAAAAGGCATGCACTTAACCCAAGAATACTTGGTAAAAATAAATCCCTCATAACAGCAAGAGTTGTGATTTGACCGTTAATCCAGAGAAGTGTTGTAGCAACGTCTCCTATCGGTGTCCATGCCCCTCCTGAATTTGCAGCAACGACAATTACTCCTCCCAAGATCAACCGGTCTTCTCGGTCCCGAACTATTTTAGAAACTAATGAAACCATAACAACAGTTGTCGTTAGATTATCGAGTACTGCCGAGAAGAAAAATGTGATGAGCGAAGTGACCCAGAGCATTTTTCGCTTAGACGATATAACAAGATTATTCGTTATAGGAGAAAAACCCTTATGAACATTGATAATTTCTACAATAGTTAGAGCTCCCATCAAAAAGAAAAGAATTTGGCTCACCTTAAACATCTGAAAGCTGAAAATGAAAAGGTGCCGTTCTACTGACTCTGCAGGCTCAAAAAACAGAATCGTCCAGCATACAATTGCCATGATAAGGGCAGATGCAGCTTTGTTGAAATTGACAATGCGCTCAATTACAATGCTGAAATAACCGATG
>JBDHQC010000103.1:0-6713 GCA_039806815.1 Parachlamydiales bacterium | reverse complement strand
AGTAGAACAACATCTCATTCAACCGCATCATATTACTGATCACCCGATCGAAACGACCCCACTTTGTAAACCTTTACGAACAAAAGAAGGAAAGGAAGAAGGGCTTATCGAGCGTTTTGAAACGTTTATTCTTGGCCGCGAATTTTGCAATGCCTATTCAGAACTCAACGATCCACTTTTGCAAAGAACGTTATTAGAAGAACAAGCCGCACGCAAAGCAGCTGGCGACGAAGAAGCAAATCCCCTCGACGAAGAATTTCTCGAAGCAGTTTGTCAAGGAATGCCCACCTGTGGTGGCCTTGGCATCGGAATCGATCGTCTCGTCATGCTTTTTACAAATAGCCATTCCATACGCGATGTTCTGTACTTTCCTCTTATGAAGCCCCTTCACAGTTCTGATGAAGAATGCTCTATAAAGTAAAATATTTAGTCTGAATGCACACTAAGCGTTCAGACTAAACTATGCATTTTTATCAAGAATTCGATTTTAATTCTGTAAAATAACAACTATTAATTTAATTACAATTCTTGTTTATATATAACGTAAGTTGAATGTTACTAACTTAAATAAATATTGTTGCAAAGGCAACTAAAAAACCTAATAGTTTTACTTCAAATCCTTGTTGTGTCACGGCATGTATTTTTCTCGGTAACATCCTTGAGAGAACACCAAAAGCACTTTCGATGATGCCACGAATGTGTTTCAGATTCATATAATCCTCAAGACCTATTGGTCTGGTCGAATTGTCTTTTCTTGCCGCAATAAGCCTAATTCCTTGTTCTTGCAATAGTTTATCCTCTTATTCATAGTCAGTATAAGCCGAATCAGCATAAATCTCACTCTCTCGGGGCAGTCCTAAGTCCATAATTCTAAATGGCTCAATATCGTGTTCACAACCTGGACAAAGTATAGTTCGTATTGGACAGCCGATTCTCGTAGTTAGTACAGTGACTTTCAAGCCGTAAAAATATTCTCGTTTACTGCTATTGTAGCCTCGAAACTCTTTTCCTTGGCAAATGCGACAATTTCAAATTCGTATATTTCGGCAAACAGCAACAAGGAAACTATCTACAATATATTCATGAGTCATTTTTCATTTTTTACTCCAACTCTGCATAAACACGAGAATCTTATGCCACCATTCTCCGGGAATTTTATGTAACCGTTTATTTAACCCACTAGGACTCAGAATGTTACTGACGTACTTATGCTCGTATAAAAATTTCCTGGCAGACTCAAAATTTCCATAAAAAAATCGCATAGCAACGACGCAAATTAGCATAACTTCGCTTGTTGTAAGTTTTACATTTGGCCAATCTTCGAATCCTTCAGTTCGAATAAAATCGTCACAAATACAATAAATTGTTATAATCCGTTCTTCCATGGCTTCGGTCCTCATATGTTTTTTTGTAGTAAAAAAAATTCTGAGACATCGAGGCCTTTTTGTTTAGATGTAAAATTTATTTCAATTTAGTAACATTCAACTTACATTACATATTTGTAAGGCATTACAAGACAATTTAGTAATTACATATAATTATAAAAAAAACTCTATATATTGCATAAAATGTCAATCATAATTATTCTTCTATATGAAAACTGTTTTTATTACCGTTTTCGTTATTAATATTAACAACAAAAAAGGGTTTTAATTATGAAATTAGAACATAGTCCAATTAAACAAATAACAGAATATAGACATCATCATAAAAATTATGCAAACTTTGAATTCAGATTTGATGGAAAAACAAGAAAAATTCAAGTTTCAGGAAGAATTAAAACAGATCACGCACAAGATCGTGTAAATGCTGTTTTTAATAAAATAAAACACAAAATTGAACATACTGATGGAAAAAAAATTAAAACAAGTAAACTTGAAAAAATCGCAAAAAAAGAACTTCACCACAAATCTGATCTTAAGCAATTCCATGTAGTGAATGTAAAGAAAAAATAAACTTAGTTTGTTTTTTTTTCAAACACCCTTACTTTTTAAAAGTGAGGGTGTTCTATTTTATTCGAGTGTTATTCCAATCGCAAAAAATTTATCCAATGACGAAAAAAGTCAATAGACCACAGATCAAGTTACATAGGATCTCGTAAAAAGGGACGCACATCTTCTTTTGCAGCCTCAAGATCAATTTTTTCAATTCGCTCGTAGCGAAGATCTTTAACTTTTTTTTCACTCAGCGTTTCATCTTTAGTTATTCATCAAGACCATATTTGGTTGCCATAATACTCTCGAATGTATCATTTTATTATACATTCATTAAGTTTTTGTCAATGTTTTAACAATTAAAATTTTGAAAAACCGTAGAGCGAGGACTTTCTTATTTATCAAATTCAAAGCTAATTTGATCAAATCTGAAATTAAGAAATTCCTTTTCTTCCAAAGAAATAGGACAATCAGAAAGAATAATTTTTTGTAAGTCTGTACACTTTGTACATATTTCATGAAGAGTTTCGTAATCGATATTCGTGCCGGAAAGATCGAGTTTCTCAAGTTTGGAAAGTAAAGATAAATTTTCCATTGCATTAGAAGGAATTTCCCTACATCCTTTTAAAGAAAGAATCTTTAATTCTGTACAATTTTTGCATATATGAGAAAGTGAAATACAATCGACAGCTGTATAGCCAAGATCCAATCGCTCAAGTTTTGCAGCATGACCAATTCGACCCAAGCCAGGTAAAGATAGTTCTTTGCAATGAGTCACATCAAGTACTTTTAAATCATTACACCATTGACAAAAGTTGACGAGGGTAAGATTTGAGACTTTTGAATAGGACAGATCCAAATACTCAAGATGTGGAAATAGGTCGTGGAAATGAAAAATTCTCTCCCTAGTAAGCTCACTTAGAGAAACTTTTTTTACTTTTTGCCATTCTATAGACCTTCTGATCTCATTGTATTCTCCCAAAGGAAGTGCAAGTTGTACCATATGTGAAAAAGATTCAAGATTTACTGTTCCTTTTTTGTTCGGATCAAAAATCTGCAACACTAAGTCATTATCTGTCACATACTGAATCTGCTTGTTTACTTCTTCATCAGTCATTGCATCTTGTATGTTGGTACATGTTTGAAAAGATTGTTCTATGGAATATTGATTTGCTTTTGGTACTGTCATTGTGAAACTTTCAATACATTTCTTATGTGAAAATTATTTTTTAAGTAACAAGGCAACAAGATCACTCCCTCGCTCTGTCAAAAAAATAAAACCTTCTTTATTTTTTTTGATAAAATTTCCGCGAGTAAGAAGATGGAGCATTGTTTTTGCAGTATGCGGAGTAAGACGCATCTTTTGTATCACGCGTTCTGGATCTATTGGCAAAAATTCATCGCCTTCTTCTTTTGCCAATTCGTAAATTGCCAAAAGCAATTGCTCTTCTTTTGTCATATTTTTTTCACTCTTGGCCCTTTTGGAGTATCTTCGAGAGTATACCCTTTTTGTGTAAGCTCTTTTCGAATTTCATCGGAGCGTGCATAGTTTTTTTCTTTGCGGGCAATTTCACGGGCTTCGACGAGATCTGTTATTTCCTTAGGGATATCTTCATGCTGAAAATTCATCACGCCGAGGACCGAATCGACGACTTTCAAGAAATCTAATACTTTTAGAGTATCTTGTGTCGTGCATTTTTTTTCATCGCAAAGGCCATTTATAGTACGAACAACTTCAAAAACAGAAGCGAGCGCTTCCGGAACATTCAGATCATCGCCGATGGCAAGCGCAAATTTTTTCAATTCCTCGTTGAGGTATATTTCAATGTCAATCGATGAAACTGTCCCTTCGTATTCTTCAAGTCTTCGAATAAAGTCGTTTAAGCGCAAAATTGCAGCTTTTGCAGCATCAAGTCCATGCAGAGTAAAATTGAGTTGTGTTCGATAGTGCGTTCCAAGGAGTAAATATCGCACGACTTTTCCTGAGGTACCAAGTGCTAACAAATCTCTCAAGGTGTAAAAATTGCCAAGACTCTTTGACATCTTTTTCATATTGACGAGAAGATGTTCGACGTGAAACCATATTTTTACAAAGTGTTTTCCGGTACAGCATTCAGATTGTGCAATTTCATTTTCGTGGTGAGGAAATATCAGGTCTACTCCCCCGCCATGAATGTCAATAGTATCGCCAAGAAGTGTTTTTGCCATACTCGAACACTCAAGATGCCAGCCAGGCCTTCCCTTCCCGAATGGACTTTCCCAAAAAATTACACCATCGCGTTCTGGATCATATTTTTTCCAAAGAACAAAGTCAGAAGCGTGTTCTTTTGTATATTCATCTTGAGCATTTTGCTCTGATGCATTTACTAAAAGCTCATCGAGTTTTAAGTGCGATAATTTTCCGTATTCAGAAAATTTCTTTATAGAAAAATAGACGCTTTCATCTTGTCCTACATAGGCATACCCTTTATCGAGTAAATCTTTGATCATCTGAATCATGTGAGGAATAAATTCTGTAGCACGAGGATAGAACTCTACTTTTTCGATATTGAGCTCTTTCAAATCCTCAAAAAAAGCATCCGTGAACGGTTTTGTATAGTCACTAAGTGAACATTTTTTTTCAATTGCACCGCGTATTGTTTTATCGTCGACGTCAGTGATGTTCATGACTTGTTTTACATCATACCCAAAAAAACGAATGGCGCGACGCAAAATATCTTCTGCAACAAACGTTCTGAAATTTCCTATGTGTGCAAACGCATAGACGGTAGGACCACACGTATAGAGAGTTACTCCATTTCCTTGAGATGGGACGACGATTTGCTTTTTTTTTGTTTCCGTATTTGTGATTTTAAGCTCTATTTCTTTCAAAGAAAACGTCATTTTTCCTCTTAACTAAATGAAAGAGTTTACCAGGAGGAAATTAATGATTAAAGGCCTTTTTCTTGCTCAAGTATCCTACTTTGCCTCAAGCAACAAAATTAAACAAATTACTAGACAAATCAGCTTACGAAACGTCGAAATATAGAAAAAAGATCAAATCAAACATCCAATTGCGAAATCAGTTCAAGCCTCTCTCCGCATTTACCCACAGAGGAAAACGCAAAGAAGGGCTTGAACTTCCTACCCCTAAAGACATCGAGCTTTGAGATTGTTAAGACTTATAGAAATGAGGTCCTTGAGCCTTGTCATGTCGGGTTCTGGAAGAACTCTTCTCATATTCGAAACAAAAAATAGATCATGGCGCAGTAAAAGAAAGTCCTCTTCTATTGGCGTTGGCAAGATGCCTCCAGTTTTTTCGTACCCTAATTTAAAGAACTCAATCACTTTTTGCACTTCATCTTCTGTCAAAAGCTCTTGTTTTTGCACACTTTTATCAGTATCTAAGCAGTACCCAAACCTATTCAAGATAAGGGAAATCACGAACTGATAGTAATCTTTTACTGGCATTCCTTGCACAAGGTTTTCTTTGTCAAGACTATAGACGAGTGAGTGCGGTCCAATTAATGAAAATTTATGAGAAAACTCATCATAAAAAGTATGCACTAACTTTACATCGTCGTGAGTAACACCTGTTTGATGATTTTCTGATTCCATTCTTTGAATGACACATTCTACGTGTTTTTGGAGCTTTTGAATTTCAATCCCCTCTTGCGGATTCAATTGTAACTCGGAAATTGCTTTATTTAGAGTTTCATTCATCATATCTTTTAAATGAAGAGATAGTGGTTGTTTTTCTCCTTTTCTATGTGAATGCAAACAAGAAAGTCCTTCTCCACAAGCTTGAACTGCTTGGCAAAGTTTCAAAAAACATTCTTTTCTTTCAAAGGAACCTTCGAGATATTTACTGACATCATTGTAATAACTCTGAATAGATTGGCCTGGTACTTTTGTCTCTAAAACTAAAAAGTACTGTTGATCACCGATGTGACATTGACCAAATGCTTTGACTTTTGGAGCTGAAACCGAAGGCACTTTTCTAAGAAACGAAAGACCAAACATTTCAGGAAAAAACTTTTTTTCATCTTTTTGAAATGTTTTTAGAAATAAGAGAATCTCATTCGAACTGTTACTACGAACCCAATAAATCTTATTACCAGACCATCCTATTTCTTTATTCACTTTTTCTATAGAAAAATCAACTATGCCGACTGTTTTTTCAATAAACTGGTTAAGCGTTTGGCGTTTACCATCTGGATGCGTGTAATCGGCAACTAATTCAATCAGGAATGTATTTGCATCCCCCATCGTAAGAACGCCATGTTGAACTTTCTGTGAAACTTCTTTGAGGCTCTTTCGGTCTAAATGGGCTTTTTCTTGTACATTACGAGTTTGAATCGCAACCGTTCTCGTAGTCTGCATGAGATGCTCTTTATTTTTTAATTGGTTAAAAATAGGGAAATTAACAATTTTACTCAAGAAAGGACTTTTTAGAGCGTCGACAAAAATGCTCGGAGAGATGGACAATATTTCTCATATTCCATATGACCGATGGGTTAAAAATTAAAACAAATTGCGCAATAATGAAAAAATGCTTTTTCGCGTAACTTTTTGGGATGACTAAAGGTTACGCGAAAATGGAAAAATACCTTTTCGCAAAAATATAAAAGCCTCTATTGTAGATTTATTTTTTTAAAACAATTGCGTGCGCGATTTGTAATTTTAAGCTCTATTTCTTTCAAAGAAAACGTCATTTTTCCTCTTAACTAAATGAAAAGGTTTACCATGAGGATATAAATGGTTAAAGACCTTTTTCGATGACAAAATGAAATTAAGTAG
>JBDHQC010000102.1:0-6738 GCA_039806815.1 Parachlamydiales bacterium | reverse complement strand
CAGCGACAGCCTATGCAGGGCCTACCCCTGAACCAGTAGTGGTTGACATGAGCGCTCCTCTTGGTGCACCACCAATTATATTTGCCGTTGCCCCTTCTCTACAAGATTTTAACGAAATAGAAGCTAAAAAGAGAGTAGTGATAGAACCCGAAAAAACACCCACTCCCTCTGATGAAACTAAAGTATCCGAAGAGCCGATTATTGCCGAAGAGCCTACAGCTAAAGAAGAAACGCAACAACCTCCTTTATCTCCAGATAGAAAAGCATTTACAAATGCAAGAGTTCAACAAAGAGTAACTCCACCTAAAGTAAGTATCGGACCTCATCGACCCCTTTCTCAAAAGATCGAAGAAAAAGTAAAAGCTCAAAAACCATCTGCCCAAATGAAAGTTACGCCTTCTGAGACTAAAAGAACATCTGTTCGGCCCATCTCTCAAAGAGTAAGCGAAGAAGTAAAATCAGAAGAACCTTCAGTTCAAATTAAAGGTACGCAAACCGTTGCTAAAAGAATATCTGTTGAGCCCATCTCTCAAATGACTGGTAAAGAAGTCAAAACAGAACTACCTTCAGTTCGAATAGTCACAACTCCAAGTGTTGACACAAAATCAACTCAATCAATCAAGGAAAACAAAAAGCCTTCTAAATCTTCAAAAACACAACCTGTTCAAAGAAAAAAAAGACGTGGATTTTTTGGTATGATTAAAAGAATTGCAATAAAAGCTTGGAGAAAAATAACAGGCGCTTCTTCTCCATCTGCATCATCTGATCTTTCTCAAAGAACCTTCAAAAAGAAAAAAAACTAATCAGCCATATTTTTAAGTAAACGCTCTATTTTGCTGAGGATGATCGTCACCATGCACATCTTCTGGCGGAGGAGGCGGTGGTGGGGTTATGGTTTGGATCATATCCTGTTTTTGCAAATCTTGAGCAGTTTTTTCTTTGGCCCGTTTTTCATCGACGTTCCATTCGCGTTTAACGATTTTTTCAACATCTTCTGCATCGAGAGTTTCGAATTCCATGAGCATTGCAGTCATGAGTTCTACAATGTCTTTATTGTTATTGACTATGGATGTTGCGCGTTCGTTTGCTTCGTCGAGGAGCCTTCTGACTTCTTTATCAATATCTTGAGCTGTTTGCTCTGAGTATTTCTTTGGTCGGCCACCATATCCTCCTTGGTATGAATCGCTATCTTCTGTTTCATCATAAGATACTGGTCCCATATACTCGCTCATGCCCCAGGAACAGACCATGTTACGGGCAATTTGCGTTGCACTTTCAAGATCTTGTTTTGCACCAGAACTCAAATCGTGAATAAATATAGACTCTGCAACCCGTCCACCCATAAGGACAGCAAGGCGATCGATTAACTCTCCTCTCCAATAGCTTACGCGATTTTTCTTTGGCAAAAACTGGGTTGCTCCAAGCGAAACACCTCTTGGAATAATGGTTACTTTGTCAATTGGATCTGCATGTTTGACCATTGCTCCAACAACTGCGTGACCAGACTCGTGGTAAGCCGTTGTTCTTTTTTCTTGTTCGTCAATTTCGAGATTTCTACGTTCCTTTCCATATAATACTTTATCGCGAGCTTGAAAGATTTCCTGGCTTGTTACTGCTTTTCTATTGTTTCTTGCAGCAAGGAGAGCTGCTTCATTCAAGAGATTTCTTAGTTCTGCTCCTGAACATCCAGGTGTACTTCTTGCAACTTGCATGAGATCGACGGAAGTATCTAATTTAATATTGCGAGCATGCACTTTGAGAATTTCAAAACGTCCTCGAATATCTGGAAGAGGGATAAACACTTGTCTATCAAAACGCCCCGGTCTTAAAAGGGCCTTATCGAGAATATCCGGTCTATTTGTCGCTGCAACGATTATTATCCCTTCTTGCGTGTCAAAACCGTCCATCTCAACTAAAAGCTGGTTCAATGTCTGCTCTCTTTCGTCATGACCTCCACCAAAACCAACGCCTCTATGACGACCCACAGCATCGATTTCGTCTATGAAGATAATGCATGGTGCATTCTTTTTTGCTTCCTCGAACATCTTTCGAATGCGGCTTGCTCCAACCCCGACAAACATTTCGACAAAGTCAGAACCCGAGATGGAAAAGAATGGACAGTCGGCTTCTCCTGCAACTGCTTTTGCAACCAACGTTTTTCCTGTTCCGGGAGATCCAATTAAAAGAACACCTTTTGGAATCTTTCCTCCAAGAGCAGTAAATTTCTTTGGACTTTTCAAGAATTCGACGATCTCCTGAAGCTCTTCAATGCAATCTTCAATTCCTGCAACGTCTTTGAAAGTGACTTTGTTTGCTCCCTTTGGATACAGCTTTGCCGGGGATTTATTGAAATCCATGGCGCCGCCGCCAAGGCCCTTCATCTGACGGGAAAATGCAAAATATAAAAGAAACAGCACTAAAAATATCGGAGCTACGCTCATTATGTAATTTAAGTAATTCGGCGGCAATTCTTCGCTCTTAAAGGTCTTTTCAAGCACCTTATTTACAGGTTGGTCCGGTGCTTTGAAAAATGCCCCTTTATTGACATCAAAGGTCTTCCATTCTTCTTGCGCATTGGCAAACCATTGATGGAAAACTTCCGGTTCTTGTTTTTCTAAAACCCGCGTAGATAATTCCTGATTGTTAAAGTACCAAATGACAGATGCAACACTTTGACGAGCTTTATCAAGTTTTGCTGTAACATCATCAATTTTTTGTATGAGTTTTGCATATTGCTCGAGATTTTCTTTATAAGCTCTTACGCTTCTCAGCTCTTGCAACCGCACGTGATCTTGAACTGTATCGAGTTTTTTGAAAATATTCGAAATTATTGGCACTTGTTGCAATACGAGATCAAATTTCTTGTCAGGTGCAATAGGATGATCTGCTGTATTTAAAAGAGCAGTATCTACCCCTCGAAGCTCTTGCTTCATCGTCTCATTGCCAATTCCCAAAAAGGGCGATCGGAGATTTTTGACAAGGACCTGAAAAGCAGTAAAAAGCGTTTCACTTTCGTGCATTTTACTATCTATTGCTTTGAGGCCGGTTGCGTTTTTATCAATCTCTTCAAATGACAAAAAGTTCGGTTTTGGAACATTTTTAATTACTATGTGATTTTCTTGTTCCGGAGTATCCCAAATTTCATCAAGAACGACGTATCCACCTTGAGGAATTGGTTTTCCATACAATTGCAAAAAGAAGGTAGAACTATCAGTGACCCTTTTTTTAAGGAATTCTAACTCTTGTAAATCTTGCTGCTTTTCTCTGGCAAGCTCATGACTTTGATCGAGTAGATCTAGATAGCGATACCGATTTTTTCCTTCATCCGTCAACCGATCTCGAAACCTTCCTGAGAATGTCACAAGATTTGCGCTCGTTGCCGTTTTTCTACTTTCATCGGGTTGTATTAGGTCGAGATTGACTAAAGGCTCGAGTTGATAACTAAATGAGACTCTTGCGACTTTTGTTTCCATGAAATTCTGGACGACAATTAGCGCAAGGATTATTCCCATAATGATGAGAATAAATGAATTGGAAAAATTTTTTTTAGGCTCGTTCATTTTATCATCGCTCATATAGCTCTATCTCTCATATAAGTCATAAGGAAAGTGATAGATTTATTCTGTCTATTCTCTTCGGAGTATATCACGTACGACTAATCTTTTAAAACTTAAAAATTCAAATGCGTTGCAGCAGAACACAACATAATTCATCAAAGGATTCTTGATTTTGCAACTTCTGCCCACATAAAAAATCTTCTACTATAAGGCCGTCCTGGTTGAAAATCGCAGGAATAGTATTTACAAAAATATTCGGAACCTTAGCATCGGAAAGTAGACGTCGAAGCTTACAGTCCTTTGTATGTGCAATTTTTTTTCTCGAATCTAACCTTACTTCTGATAAATAATACTCACCTTTCGGCAAAACGACATGAACATTTCCCAAAAACACATCCTTCCACGAGTTTTTCAATGTTTTATCGACTCGTTCAGATATTGTGACTTTCCATGTACCATAGTATTGATTATCTTTTAAAATAGTCTGGCATTGGTCGATTTTATGAGGGTTTTTATGAAGAAAGAATACACATCCCCTATCAATATAGAGTATTTTTTTTGCGTCGTGAATGTACTTATTCGATTCATTATTGAAAAGGAAGAAAGCTCCTCTTTCAATTTGTTCGCGACTTAAAAGCAGCCCAAATTCCCTTGCACTTTTTCGTAGAAAATATTTCATTTCGACAATATCGAGGTTGGAATGAGAAAGATCTGAAAACCAACCCCAATCACTTTTTTCGTGTCGAACATTTTTTTCAAAAACATTTCTACTTATGTATTCTCCAATTTCTTCTGCTTCTTTAGAAAGAAAAAAAAGCGTATCGCAAATGTCTTTTCCAAAATGTTCATTGAGAAATGGGAAAAGAGTTGTGCGCATTTTTCCTCGCAAAAATTTGGGATCGAGATTTGTATCGTCGACAAAATAGGGGATGTCTTTTTCATGTAAATTGACGAGAATCTCTTTTTTTTGCACTTCAAGCAAAGGGCGGAAAATCCGAAGATTTTCATATTGAGAGATGTCTTTCGTACCATAAAGAAATGGCAAAGACACTCCTTCAAAAATTTGCTTCAGCGTTGTTTCTGCCCTGTCATTTTTATGATGACCGAGTAAAATACCTTGTGCGTTTACCTCATTTTGAATTTTACAAAAAAAGGCAAACCGTTCGCTTCTTGCCTCATTTTCTTTGTTTTTGCGATAGGTAGTCGGATCAAAATGGGCTTTATGAAATGGCATATTGCAATTTTTGGCAAATTTTTCTACAAATTCTAATTCTTTTTCACTTTCTGTTCTCCATCCATGATTAACGTGGAGCACGTGAACTTCAATATGTGTTTTTTTTTGAAATTCTAAAAGTTGATGCAAAAGAAATATTGAATCTGGACCTCCCGAGACGCCAATGAGCACCGGCTTTTTCACATCGAGGTGCTTTTGTAAAAATTCAAATACTTTTTTCTCTAAATTCATGGGAATATTTTTGCTTTTCTATGATTTACTATTATACTGTGCTATTATAAACTGTATCTATATTTTTGTACTTGATTTAACGAATGCAAATTTTAAATTATTTTTTACCAACTCTTTGGCGTCAGATAGTCGTTCACTACATGAAGACCTTGTCTCTCATGCTCATCGGCTGTTTGATTATTCTCATATCAGCACGACTGGGAGATCTTGCACGTATTTTTGCACAAGGTGCATCTTTAGGATATATTGTTCTTTATCTTCTCTATCAAATCCCCTACGTTCTCCAGATAGCCTTTCCTCTATCGAGTTTCATTGCAAGTCTTTATCTCTTCCAAAGTATGTCTTCAAAAAATGAGCTCACGGCAGCAAGAGCCCAAGGCATTAGTTTATATGCGATAATAGCTCCGGTTTTGTTGACAGCACTTTTATTTTCTTTAGTTTCTTTTAAAGAACTTTTTGATTTGAGCGCAAAAGCGCACCTTGCGACAAAAAAGTTAGAATTTCGACTCAAAGAAAAATATCCTCTTGCCACTTTGCAAAGCTCAAATCTATTGGAACAGTCCGGCATGTTTTTAGAAATGAAGGGCTCCTTGATACAAGACGATAATGCAAAAGACCTCATCCTTGGCATGAGAAATGGTAAAGATAACCGATGTACTGTGTTCATTGCAAAAACCGCCCAAAATAAAGATTCGCAAGTTCAAACATATGACGTGTCTGTAATTACCTCGACTCCAAGTGAAAATCCGGATAGTTTTGATACTGTAATTATTGAAAATATAAGAGAAGCATCATCTCCCATAAAGGGGCTTTCGTTTATTACTAATACGAGAATCTGGAAACCTTTAAACGATCTGTTGCCACTCAAATTACTCATTGCAAAAGTACACACCTTACAGCAGCTACAGGAAGAAAAAATGCTTTTTGGCAAAAGCGACTCAATTTTGAAAGAAAAACTTGAAAGATGTACTATCGAATTTGTTCGCAGATTTTCCCTTTCGCTTTCGATTACGACACTGACACTTTTAGGAATTGCCTATGGTTGCACGATAGGGCGGATAAAAAATCGACGTCGTCTGATAATTGCAGGACTTGCAACGACGCTCTTTTTAATCTGCTTTTTAGGTGGAAAAGCTATAGAAAGACATTCACAAGCTGCTATCATTTTATTTTTACTTCCCCATCCTATTTTGCTTTTTTTAGCAATAAAACGACTCTTCAAAATTCAAAAAGGCATTGAAGGATAACATATCGTGAATAAAAATGCATCCATTCTTATCACCTGGAACTCGTATATTCTCAAAGAAATTGCAAAGACACTTTGCTTTTTCGTCTTTGGCTTGTATTTCCTCTACGTCGTATTTGACATCATGGCCCATTTGAAGCACCTTTCTCAAACGCATTCATCGATGAGAACGTGGTTATTGTATTACGCATGTGGCTTTTCTAAACGTTTTGACATATTGCTTTCATTTTCGATACTTTTGACGACAATCCGCATTCTTTTAAAGCATCAATCCAGAAACGAGTTCGTAGCAATGCTTGCAGGAGGCATTTCTTTAAAAAAAATGCTTCGTCCTTTTTTACTTACGAGTCTCATTTCTATGAGTTTGGTCTTAGCAAATTACGAATGGTTCTTGCCGTATGCCCTTCAAAAAGTCGAATACATTGAACTGGCAGATTTTAAAAAAACAAGACAGGTGCAAGACGTCTCAT
>JBDHQC010000101.1:0-6782 GCA_039806815.1 Parachlamydiales bacterium | reverse complement strand
TTAGAAGAAAATCCGGATATTCTCACTTCAGAGTTTAAGCGCGAACTTATCGATTTCATGAAACAAGGTATTGACTCAGAAATCGCTTTTGTCGATGATCTTCTCCCCCAAGCAATTGCCGGTCTTTCTCCGGATGAGATTAAGCGCTTTGTGTATTACAATGCAAATCGCAGACTCGCTGCATTGGGATGGGATCCGGTTGAAGATAAGACCGGAAAAGTCATCCTTGAAAATCCATTTCCATGGTCGAGTGAAATCATTTATCTCAAGAAAAATGAGAATTTCTTCGAAACAACCGTAACGGAATATGGCAAGGTCTCAAACCTTCAAGAAGTACAGTGTGAAGACGAACTTTTCGAAGGAATCGAAGTATAAATTTAATGAAGCGTTCTATTTGAAACTAGAACGCTCCTTTGCATCAGAAGAAAACAATTTGGCATGAGGATGCTATGACACCTACGGTACAAGATATTCGCATTTTTGTAGAAACTCCCAAAACATTGAAACCATCAATACATTGGGAAGATTTAATTACAAACCTGATCATTCCTCCAGATCTTCCGAAGATTCACTCTACGAAAGGCGTGGTCGAATGCGATCCACAAAAACTTCTCAAAGCAGTTGGCGCTGCAATTTGCGACGATCGCCTTGCACGAGGACTGAAAACGCAAGATGAAATCTATCGCCTCGAAAACAAGTTTAAGGTTGTAAGTACTGTCAATCGCGTTCTCATCAAACTCCTTTCTTTAAACAAAGACGTCATTCAAAGCGAAGACATTCATGACATCGTCGAAAATTGCTTGCTCGAAGAAGGAGAAACCCTTGCAGCAAAAGGATATCTTTTATTTCGCACGCTTAAGCATAGAAGAAGGCAAACGCAAAAAAACCTCGAAGTCATCCGCAGAAATGGAAAAAAAGTACCTTGGAACCCGGAAAAAATCTTTAACGCCATCTACAAAGCATTTTTAGCACAAGCGCTTGAAAAAAGTCCTGAACCCACAGAAGAAGAAATAAAATGCATTCGAGAAAAAGCGCACGTGATTTCGCAACAAGTCGTCTTTGAAATAACGGGATCAAGTCACGATGTCGTACACATCGAAGAAATACAAGACGTCGTCGAATCATGCCTGAAAGAGATGGGATTTTCAGACATCGCAAAGCGCTATGCAACGTATAGAATCGAGCGCAAAAAACTTCGCGAAAAAAGAGAAACTCAAGAAGCTATCTTACCGGAACTCGTCACGCAGAATTTACTTTCCCGCATCGACTTCGCCCTCATAGATTTAGATGTTCCTTATTCCCGAGAAGAATTGGCCATTCGGCTCATTAGTTCTATGAGCATCGGCCTTACAGAAAAAGAAAAGATGAACACGATCCTCATGAATGCGCGATCGCTCATCGAATTAGATCCGAACTTCCGTTTCTTTGCAGCACGCATTTTATTGACGTATATCTACGAAGAAGTACTGCCGTGGAAGATCGAAGATGGGATTGGCAAACTCAAAAAAGCTCACGAAGAACATTTTATCAATTACATCGAGCGCGGAATTGAAATTGGTCTACTCAGTCCTCATCTCAAAACGTTTAACTTGAAGCTTTTGGCTCAAAAAATCAATCCGATGGCAGATTTGAAGTTTGACTTTTTGGGAATCATGACGCTGTACGATCGATATCTTCTTCACGAACGAGAAGAATCAAAGTCGAGTAAAACTCTCATCATCGATAAAAAGAACAAGCGACGCATTGAAATTCCACAGTATTTGTGGATGCGCGTTGCAATTGGCCTTTCTTATAATGAAAAAGATAAAGAAGAAGCTGCCATTACTTTCTACAATTTGTACACGAGCAAAAAGTTTTGCTCATCGACACCTACTCTCTTTAATTCAGGAACCATTCGTCCCCAGCTTTCTTCCTGCTATGGCCTTACAGCAGGTGACGACATCGGATCGATCAAAACAGATAATGAAAACCACATCTATCCCACAGGTATCTTCGGAACGTTTATGTGCTGTGCACATCTTTCCAAATATGCAGGAGGCTTAGGAGTAGACTTTACTTCTGTTCGAGGAATGGGTTCGCACATCAAAGGCACAAATGGCGAAAGTCAAGGGATAGTGCCATTTTTAAAAATCTTAAACGACACTGCCGTTGCAGTAAACCAAGGCGGAAAACGACGCGGCGTCGTTTGTGCCTATCTTGAAACTTGGCATAACGACATCGAAGAGTTTTTAGAGCTTCGAAAAAACACAGGTGACGACCGACGTCGTACTCACGACATGCATACTGCAAACTGGATTCCCGATCTTTTTCTCATTCGCGCAATTAAAGGACAAGACTGGACGCTCTTTCGTTCGAATGAAGTTCCCGATTTACACGAAACATATGGGAAAAAATTCCAGGAAGCTTATGAAAAATATGAAAAGCTTGCCGAAGAAGGAAAAATATATGGGAAAAAAGTTCGAGCTTCCCAACTTTGGAAGAAGATGCTTTCTGCACTTTTTGAAACAGGACATCCATGGATTACGTTTAAAGATCCATCAAACATTCGCTCTCCACAAGACCACTGTGGAATAGTACATAATTCAAACCTCTGCACAGAAATCATCCTCAATGATTCTGACGACGAACATTTTGTTTGCAATCTCGGCTCGATTAATTTAAGCGCTTTCGTAAAGCCAGATAGAACAATCGATAAGAATGACCTTGCAAAGACAGTGCAAACGGCAATTCGAATGCTCGACAATGTGATCGACATTAACTTCTATCCTACGCTTCCTGCAAAGATGTCGAACTTGCGCCATCGCCCCATCGGCCTTGGGCTTATGGGCTGGCAAGACACACTGCATATGCTCAAAATACCATTTGAGTCACAACAGATGGTCGACTTTGCAGACGAAATCATGGAATTCATCACATGGAATGCCTATAGTGCATCGTGCCAGCTTGCAAAAGAAAAAGGCGCCTACGAGACTTTTAAAGGATCAAAGTGGGATCGCGGCCTTTTACCATTAGATACACTCGAACTTTTAGAAAAAGAACGAGGTGTTACAGTCGACGTCAATCGCAATAGCAAAATGCCATGGGATGAGTTGAAAAAACGCATCAAACAGTACGGCATGAGAAATTCAAACTGTATTGCTATTGCCCCTACTGCGACAATTTCCAATATCTTTGGAACATCATCGTGCATTGAACCTGATTATCGCCATATCTATAGTAAATCAAACCTCTCAGGAGAGTTTACGAGCATATCTCCATTCTTAGTTGCATCTTTAAAAGAGCGAAATCTTTGGAATAAGGAAATGCTTGAAGATTTGAAGTATAATAAGGGCGAAATCGACTCAATTGAAGCAATCCCCGATGACATCAAAAACCAATTCAAGACGTCGTTCAAGATCGATCCGATGTGGATATTGCTCGCAGCAGCAGCACGACAAAAATGGATCGATCAAGCGCAATCTTTAAACTTATTCCTCGATCGACCTGATGAGAAGTTGCTTTCTAAAATCTATCTTCAGGCATGGAAGATGGGCCTTAAGACGACGTATTACCTCAAAAACAAATCCGTAACAGATATTGAGGACGCAAGCCTCGATATTAAACGAAAGACTCAAGAGCTTTCTGAAGTCGGTATAAAAGAAGTAAGCATCAAAAAAGCCTGCTCATTGGATGATCCTTCTTGCGAATCGTGTCAGTAGTAATGCATAAAAAGCCTTTCTTATTCTAAGAAAGGCTTTTTTTCCTCGAAAAAAATGATCTTTTTTTTAAAAATGAAACTCTCATTAACTGAAGTTTCAAATGATCAATATTTTCCTTATTTTTTTACTTTTATTACCGCTTCATCTTTCTTGTTTTGAACTCACTGAAACGTCGAAAATTGCCATCATCGCAGACCGCCATTTTATCGGAAAAAAAATTAGAGAAAAATTGCAACAAGAAGGCTATTGCAATTTTGTCCTTCAAAGTATTCAAGACTTTGCAAATTCTGCACAAATCGAAAGTTTTTTTATAAATGAAAACCCTGATTTTGTCATTTTGTCGACAGAAGAAACATCGCACCATAAAGACTATTATGATGAGATTTTGCAAAAAGAAATGCAGTGCATAAAAGAATGTCAGAAACTAAAAACTAAAAAAATTCTTGTCATAACGAGCTTTGAGGTATTCAGAGCAGATGTTCTGCAAGCTCTAAAAGAAAACCTCATTTACTCAAAAGAAAACGAAAAAAAGCTGTCTATAAATGAACAACAAAAGCTTTTAGCGCTTCGTTTGATGCTTGCTTGGAATACACCTCAAAACCCTAGATTTATTTTGTGTATTGTCCCAGAGGTATATGGAGAAGATGACGATTTTACTTCAAATTCAAATAAAGCAATATCTCAACTCATCTCGAAATTTGAATACGCAAAAAACAATCAAAAGCCTTTTATAATCATACAGGGGCAAGGAATTGGACGAAGAGAATGCATTCATATCGACGATGTTGTAGATGCATCGTTACTTTTATTGAAAAGAGAAACGAATGCCCAAATTGTCAACATCGGCTATGGCAAAGACATTTCAATCCTTGAACTTGCCTCTATCCTTAAAAAGCACATGAACTATAAGGGCGATATTGTCCAGAACCTTACAGAAGACGAAGAATATCTTCGCAAATTTCTCGATTCACAGACTATCCAAAGCATGGGTTGGTATCCTCAGGTGCCACTTTCCAGAGGGCTTGAACAGATCTCATCGGTTTTTTCTAAAAAATCAGAAACAAACACGCCTAACACTTGCCCTCTTTACTAAAATTTATTTAGATTTTGCATTATCTTTACGAAATCTAAATAATTTTTTGTGGAAATCATTACAGCAAAAAAAATTTTTACTTGTTTTGGTCAAATTTTTGGCGAGGAACCAAACGATTGACGAAACCTCTAGCAAAAGAAGGATCTAGTTGATATGTTACCCCAACCTCTTACGAAGAATACTCAAAGTCCAGCAGATGAGTTTGTACAAACATATAATGAAGTAAAAGAGCTCTTTACAAAAGGTATTGAGCACATTAGTTTAAAAGCTGCAAGCTGCTTTGAAAGTATCCAATTAAGTGCGATTGCAATGCCTGAGGTTTTAGGAACTGTAAAAAATAAAACATCAAATATCGTAGCACAAGCAATTTCGTCTTGCGTACTTCCTGCTCTTGTAACGCAAAAAGGAGAAGAATTTGACCTTTTGAGACAAGATGCACTTAATACGCTACAGCATTGGAGAAACATTGGGATTCATGCCTACAATTCGACATATACGCTATCTTCGGAAGTAAAGATTGATTGTGCCAAGTTATTACAACCTGTCATATCGAAAAATACAAAATGGGTATTTCGCTTTTTTGGGAACAATCAATCATGGGAATCATGTGTTGCAGATCTTTTGAAAATGTACAAAGCAACAGGTGCAAACGTCATCGCTCCAAATTACCGCGGCGTTGGAGAAAGCAGTAATTTTCCAAAAAAAGAAGAAGACATCATCGAAGATTATACAAAGCTCATTAAAGAAGTCATAAATGAATACAATGTCGACTTCAATAATATATATCTTTACGGATATGACTTTGGAGGATATATCGCCCTTAGAACAGCTGTGCGACTACAAGAAGATAAACTTAACGTAAACGTAATAAATCAAAGCTCGTTTTCTTCTTATCGAGAAGTTCTCGACGATAAAATCCCCTTATATCCACTATCACATCTTACCTCTACGATTTTTTCAAATAATGGATGGCCCTTAGATGCTCGGTGTGATCTTCCAAAACTCAAAGGAAGACTTATAGTTTTATATAATAATGAGGATGAGGTTTTCCCAATGCATACCCAATTCAGAAAAGCAATCAAAGAACTTCAAGATATGCAAAAACTCTATGGAACAAAAAAATTGGATACGGAAGAACTTTTTGAGATTCAAATGACAGAAAAACAGTTTCTCAAAGAACTTCAATATGTTCCGCAAGAGTATCTCATTCATACAAGAGAATTGGCAAGAAGAGAAATGAATACCTTAGCAAAAGCAATTAATCAGCAACAAAAGAAATCGATTTGCAATGTATCTGCTAATAGTTCTAAATAATAATCTGAAAACGCATTCGATGACCTCGAATGCGTTTTCATTTTTCTTTTCTTAACATTCGTTAATCTGCACCGAACTTAAAAAGATCATTCAGTGTCAGAGATAGCGCATCAAAAATTTCATGATAATAGAACTTTTTTAAAATACACATCTGTATTTTTTCTATATCTTTGCCTTTTGCCACGATTCCTCCTCGGGATATGTTTGAAGAAATCATAGTATTGGAAAAAATTCGTTTTAAAAAGATGGGTTTATTTGACGCTTACCATTCTCTTGCAATAACATCATTTGTATTTGGAATATTATTTCGAGGGAATAAAAAAGGGGCTCTAAAAAGAGCCCCTTAATGCTATACAATCAGAAACGATGAGCCTGATTAGAATGCGTAGATCGCTTGAAGTTCGAACATCCAGGAGCGGTGCTTTCCACCGATTTCATGGGATTGGCTGAATAGATGGTAGTCCTAAACATGTAATGCTCGTATCCGATTGTAGTCACAAATAAAATATTTTATCATTCCAATGTGATTGGCTAATTTCTTCGAAAACGAAAGGGTCTTTCTTACAAGTCTCGAGCATCTTTGTCTAAGGGTATTATTAAATCTTTCAATATAACTCGTCTTCCCTGATTCCTTTCCGATAGGCCGATGTTGCATCCAAGGAATGACTTCGTAATAC
>JBDHQC010000004.1:0-27362 GCA_039806815.1 Parachlamydiales bacterium | reverse complement strand
CAAAAGAACAAATGAGCATCTTGCAATTTAAACCATATGGTTCGCCTATCCTTGCATCATGGGTAGGACGGCCTCTTTATTTAGCAGGGATAGTTTATTCAAAAGAAGGATCAAAGATTACGCACAGACTTATTTGCCTTGAGGAAAGGTCCTTTATTATTCCAAACCTTGCAATACACCTTGATCGAAAAGTAAATGAAGTAGGATTTTTAGTTCAAAGGCAAGAAGGGCTTCAGGCGTTATATGATATGGGAAAATCAGAAATCTCTTCGCTTTTAAAAAAGTCAAATGAACCAATCGCATTTCATCTTTACGCCATTCCGAAAGAAAAAAGCATCTCACTTGGATCAACACATCAGCTTCTTGCATCATATCGACTCGATAACTTAGCATCCTGTTATGCAAGCCTTGAAGCAATCTGTTCAAATGACAAAACAGACGATGAGACATTGAATTTTGCATGTTTTTTTGATAACGAAGAAATTGGCTCGGAATCCGATAGTGGAGCAGGTTCATCTTTTTTTGAAGATGTCTTTATGAGATTGGCATTTCATCTCAAAATGAACGTCGAAGAAATGATTCGTTGCAAAGCAAACTCTTTTGTACTTTCTTGCGATGTCACTCATGCTGTCCACCCGCAGTATCCTGAAAAACTCGAGCCTTTACACAAAGTTGCATTTTCAGGGGGAATTGCAATTAAAGACAATGCCGATGAACGCTATGCATCAAGTGATGGACTTTCTTGCATGTTTCAAAATCTCTTAGTAGAAAAAAAGATCCCCTATCAGTTCTTTTCTGCAAGAAACGACATTCCTGCAGGAACAACGGTCGGGCCTATTGTTGCTGCCAAAATGGGGATGGCGACTTTAGATATCGGTATCCCCATATTAGGTATGCATGCGGCATGCGAAGTCATTCATATGCACGATGTAGAGCATTTGATCGAAGGACTAAGAGTATTTAAGACTCTTTAAATCGCGATTTGATGTCGACTAAGAAGTCGTGAATCTCGCGGAAAAGTTTTTTTTCTAATTCACTTACAGCTTTATTTCTATCGGGATGAAATTCTCGTTCAAGACGGCGGATGAGGGATCTGACTTTTTTGTCATTTTCCTCAATTTCATCTTCTTGTTCCTGATATCCTTTTGTGGTGATTCCAAGTATCATCAGAATTAATTCCCGATCCATTTCATTTGCATTTCTTGTGGTCCAGTCCATGGTTCGATTATCGGCGAATTCTAAAAGAGCTTTTTTTGCGTTTTGGAGAATGTCTTTTTCGTCTTCTACTTTTGGCTTTTTCTTTTCAGGTCCATTCTCAGGGATTTGTTCTTTTTCTGTAGCATCGAACAGTTTTCTTTTTAGATCATTCGTAGGATCTACATTTTGGGATGTATATTCAGAAGTCGAGTTTGGATTGTCTCGTTCAGCTTTTACTTTTTCGTATAAAGCTACGGTACTTGTCAAAAGTTCTTCTACTTCTTCTCCAATCACTTCTTTGAATAATTTTCGCAAAAGAAAATTCGAAACGGTATCTTGAAGATCAAAAAGAGCTTTTTTTTCTTCTTCGTGTTCAGGATGAATGACCGTAAGTGTAAAAAGAAATTCAACGCATTGTTTTCCATTGTCTTTTGGTTTTTCGAATGTTACATTTTCAACAGTTCGCTTTTTTTTGCATTCATTAGTTGCAATCCAGATGGATTTTATTAACATCCCATTTGATTCTGCATCAAAGTAATCCCACAATTCTGGTTTATGTTCAAAATACGGGATTAAAAAACGCATGTTATAATTATTTGTATTTGCTTCCATTTTTTATTTCTCTATTTTAATTTTTTAAATTATATAATTAATTCAATTATAAAAATAGATAATAAAAAACTTTACTTTTCGCTTTGTTGATTCATGACGCAGCGAAATCCGAGGTGATTTGCGCTTGAATTAGGACAATTTTTCATACGAGCCTGAATTCTATAGCCTTTGCAATAGCTTTCATGGCATAAAAAGGAACCACCGCGATTGACATACTTTACAAAGTGAGGTTCATCGGGATCAAAGCTCGTACTTGGGCCCTGAGGATTACACGATAGCCCATTTTCTGAAACTTGTGCATAGAATTCTGCATTATAGAGATCAGAGCACCATTGCCAGGTATTTCCTGCCATATCGTAGAGGCCATAAGAATTCGGAGGGAAGGTTTTTACGGGAGTTGTTCCAATTAGCTTTGTGCTTTTATGGGGAAATTCTCCATGCCAGAGATTTGCCTGAGGGTTTTCTTCTGAAAACTCTTCGTGTCCCCATGGGTAAGAACATTCTTTTTTTCCTCCGAGTGCCGCATATTCCCATTCTGCTTCTGTGGGCAGCCGTTTTGCCTTCCACGTCGCATAGGCTTTAGCATCATATAATGAAATGTGGACGACGGGATGGTCATCTTTTCCATCAATTGAACTTTCAGGCCCTAAAGGGTGCTTCCAGTTTGCCCCTTGTGTAAACTCCCATAGGGAGCCTTGGGATGGTTTAAAGACTTGCGATCCTTGAGCTTTTTCTGCCGTGGTGACATAAGCTGTTTCCTCTACAAACTCTCGGAATTCTTTGTTCGTAACCAAAGCCTCGTCCATCCAAAATCCATCAACCTTGACCAAATGAGAGGGTTTTTCGTCAGATTTCGAGTCTTTACTATTAGAACCCATGGTGAACGTGCCTCCTTCGATCCAAACCATTCCTTGGGGCTTTGAGGAAAGGAAGTGAGTTATCGGGATAAAAAAGATTGTTAAAATAAGGAAAAGGCGCATTTTTTTCATGGTATTTGCCGTTGAAAAGGTGAAAAATTATTGCATGCCAAAAGTTATATTTTTTGAACATAAAAAAAAGCCCTTTGTTATGAGTATGTATCAGATACTACAAACAAAGGGCAAAGAAGGACTTATTTTTTTTCGTTTTTGCGATGTGGCTCTGCATCGTCTTCATCTTCTTCTTTATGGAAGAATTTAAATCTCTTTTTCTTGCGCTTAGACTGTTTGCGCTTGAGCCGTTTGTCGAAAAAAGTTTGGATTACAAAGGGCTACAAAGCTCTTTGCAGGGTTTAAGAGCGATTCGATCTCCGGGTTTTTTTCGTAGTACATGCAAATATTTTGTAAGAATTTATCGCGTTCTGATTCGGGTATGAGTTTAAACTGCTCGCGAAAGAGTTTTATAATCAAAGCTCTGAGATAATCCCCGGGTGGAATCGCAGTGTTTCCTAAGAGCATGCTCATAAGTCCATCTGCAGTAAGGTGGCCGATTTCAATTTTTTCTAATGCTGCCAGGCAATTGACGAGCAGGGCAACCTTCATCACTGCAATCCAGCTTTTTAACCTGTCTTCTGTAATCGATGCAGGGTTTGCTACGTTTTTCGTTGCAATTTGTGCCAAAAGAGCTTCAAATTCTGTCGTTCCAAGCATAGAAATAAGAGTTAATACATATGCTCGGACTGTTTTTATAGAAACCTCTTTTTCCGGCAAATCTGCATTGTTTCCCAACATCTGGATGAGAACCGGTATACAAAAGTAACATGCCATCTGACTTGCTGCTTGCGCGACCATTTGCATCGAAACATTCATTTCCTCAGATGCTGTTGGTGCAATCGATTGGATAGTTTTTGTAATATCATCTGTTGGCAAAGTCGGTGTCGGTGCAGAGATAACTCCTCCCCAATACACCGGCAACATTACAGCTTGAACGAGCATCATGGCAAGCATAGAGGTGTCATTTTGCCCGGTTTCTGCTTTTTTCCTTTGCACTTCGTCGACGTAGTCTTTGAGGATCTGTTGGCGTATCTGATCATCGCGTTCGGACGTCGTCTTTATGTCTTGTTGTATTGCTTGTCTTTTGGCAATTTCATTTGATATTGCTTGATCTGCAATCATCTTATCGAGGATTTGGATGACGATTTGACTTTCTGCAATGTGGAGTGCTTTTGTCAAAAGTCCTGGATCTACAGATTGCAATGCAGATACTAAAACAGGGTTGCTTCTCAAAAACTGTAGCATTTGTATTGGGTCAGTTGCCCCACTTCCCTGATTTTCTACATAGCTTTTCAAAGCTGTATTTAATGACTGACTAGGAGCTGCGCGAAGCATTGCCTCTTTTGCAAGCATTGCTTGTTCTTCTGTGCTTTTTAACCACGCTGCAAGACCTGCTAATACTACTGAATTTTCCGTTTGACTTGCCTTCGTTCCTGTTATGGCATCGATTACCCCTTGAAGTCCAATTGCGTTTTTAGGGTCTTGAAATATCTGGTTAATGACCATTGGGGATATCCATGGAACGGGCATCATGGCAAGTATTGATAGGTCCTTTTCAAGGTCGCTTTTACTAACGGTAGAAATATTTAATAAATCCGATAATTGTTGTAGCTCTTCCGGTGTAAGTTCTTTGATCGAAGTCGGAAGATTCGTTAACACATCTTGCAAATTCGGAATATTTTGGCCTGAAATATTGCTTAAGTTTGACATTGGTCTTTTTGACCTCCCATTAACTTGCGAGATTATCCACTGATTGGAATGACTAAAGCAGTTTGCATTCCTCTTCCAGTTGAATCTCTTGTCTGTATTGAAAAGTTTTTTACCATAGATTGTGCAGGATCCAGTATCATGCGCAAACTGAATTTATAAAAGTCAGATTCCGTCGCAATAAATGTCTTAAAGCTTGCTAAGAATCCTCGTGAAAATTGATCATCGCCAAATTGAACGTCGAGCTTGTGTAAGGCATCTTTTAGTCTGTTAATTGTAATATCTGATACCGGAAGTCCTTGTTTTGTTTCTTGTGATTGTGCGGTATTTACTGCAACGCCGACTCCAAGTCCTTTGCGAAGAGAGTCTTGTGTAAGTAAACGTTGTATGATTTGAGATGCTTGATCCGGTGTTATGGCGCGTGTAAGGAGTGCGACGAGAATATCTTTTCTGTCTTGTGGTAAAAGAGTTGGAACGGAAGGAAGTGGAGGCGTCGGTACATGTGGTGCAGGAGGAGCAGGAAGTCTTGATTCAATGAGGGATCGTTTATTTTGATCGATTTTCGATAAGTTTACTCTAAGTTCATTTTGCATTATCTCACTTGCAGTTATTGCTCTATTTGATACATCAACGCGATTTTGATCAAAGGCAGTTTGAGAATGTCGCAAAACTGCATCTGCTATTTCTTTTTGAATCGTTGCTCTCGTAGTTTCAGAACTTGCCAGGATTGTTTTTACGATTGCGTCGGAAAGTGATTTCGATTCGTCGAGTTTTTGAAGGTTTTGTTGTTCTAGAATCCTATTTATATCTTGTTTTATTGCTTGCTTATTTCGCTCGTCTAAAGCTGCAAGTACATTGTTGAGCAACGTATGTAAATCACCTACAGTACTTGCTCTCAATTGCTCGTAATAGTTTAAGGCTCTTAAGTTTGTAGGTGTTTCAAAGAGTGAGTTAATTGCAACGTCAGGCGATGCAAATCCTGCAGGAACTGCCAATGTGACTGCTGCTTGAAGTAAAAGTATTCCAAGTACTTGCTTAATTGCAGTGAGGAGATCCTGAAGATCTGCCTGTCCCATAGAAGCAAGTTCTGGATGAAGGGCAAGTATTTCACGTGCAGCTTGTCCTATGCCATTGGGATCATTTGCTTTAGCAAGTAAAGCGTTGATGACCTCTTCTCTAATTACGGAATCGAGCTGTTTGAGATCCTCAGTCTGTGTTTCCCCTATTTCCCATCGAGCAACTCCCAAAGAGTAAAAGTCTTTCACGTTCAGTGGAAGGCGTGCACTTGCTGCTATTCCTCCAATGATTGATTGATCGTCGATAAAGCGAGCAAGATATGTCTGTACATCTTGTGAGCTGAAAACTTGAGTCAAAGCTTGTTCTGCAGTTTCGTTTCTTATAATAGTCGATGCGACAAGTCCGGCTCCTGCACCTGTTGCAGCAGTTGTTCCTGTTGTACTTGATGACGTAGGTGCGGTCTTTAGAGCTGTTTGTAAATCTTCTATTTGAGCCTGTCCTGGGTGCAATGCGCTTCCATACGTATATGCTTGGCTTAAAATGCTTCTTTTCAAAATTCCATAAATATCCGTAAATAAAGCAGTCGTCGTTCCATAGTCTATTAAATTCGTCTGATCGCGAACAGTGATGTACGTTCCGATCGTAATCGGTGGAAAGCTCGTAAAGCCAAGAATGCTTTGAGCGACATTTCCCAATGGAGCCAATTGTTCATTGACACTTCTTAAGATGTCGTTGTAGTTATTGATTTCTTGTTGTGTCGGCACTGTTGGTATGGTTGTAGGATCTGCGCCTGGGGGTCCGATCGTAGGAGAGGGAACGGGAATTGGATTCAGGTGAGGAAAGTGTTGAATCGTGGTTGGTTGAGGAACTTGTGGAGGATCTACTATAGGAGTTGGTTGAGGCAGTGTCTGATCGAGTCCGAATTGGTTTAACGTATTTTGCGTTCCCGGAATTTCTTCAGCGCCTTGATTGTACACATCAGTATAAATAGGAGTTGTGTTGTTGAGATCGTTAACAGCGTCTTGATTGCCTTGGTTTTGTGCATCTATTTGAGCGTTCAGCGCGTCAATTGCAGCGTTGAGCGCAGGAAGATTTGCATTATACGTGGCAACTTCTTGTGCTACCGTATTTGTATTTGCTCTGTTTGCAGCGTCTACGTTCTGGTCATAGGTAAGATCTACGCTATACAAAAAGTCGATGTAGTTATTCAATGCTTCTGCTTTTTCTGTAAAGAGCGAGGTTTCTGCACTCCATAACTTAAAGCGAAACTCAGAAAGGTGGTTATCGCTATCTGCTGAGGAATAGCGTATGGCGCGCAAAATGAGCTGAGATCCTGAAATCAGTCGCATCATGTCTGCAAATGAAAGACCTTCGTCAGGAGATGGAATTGCAGGTAGTGTGATACTGACTACGCGTTGTCCAACAATACCAGAAGAAAACGTCGCATTTCTTGTATTTTCATATGCAGTTGTAGCTTGTGCAATTTGTTGATCCACAAGGCTGAAGTTAGTGGGATAGAGCGAAAAGTGTAAAGCAAGATTTTGTGCATCATTTGCTTGAGCAAAAGCAATTGCATCGTCAAATTGTTGATCGACTGTCTGTATTTCTTGTTGTATTTGATTGATATAGGTATCTGCTTGTGGTCCTGCAGCAGTCTGCATTACGCTGATCAAAGTTTGAAGATCTTGCGTGTAGGTAGTAAATGCATTTTGTAGATTCGTATTTACGGTAGTTCTATTAGAAAGTAACCCCGTTACAGTATTTTGTGCTGCTTGAACTTGTACTTGCAATGCATTAAATGCAGAAATGTCAGATGGGCTATTTGTAACGAGCATCTGAGCTTGTGCTAAAAGAAGCTGATCGGAAAGTGAATTTAAATTCACTCTTTGCAAGGCTAACTGATTTTCATTTTGCCTGTACGATGAAAGTGCTGCGTTGTAGGCTACAAGATCTTGGATTCTTGCATTGTTTGCATTTTGTAGTTGTGTATCTAATCCCGTTGAAATAACTCCGCCTGAAGTAAGCTGAGTTCCGATTTCTGGCAAAAGTTGTGCGACATAGCCATTGATGTTCGAATCGCCAAGGCTGTCGATGCGATCTTGTCCTGCATCTTGAGCGTTTACAAGTGCTTGTGATGCTGTATTTAAATTTTGCGACGCCGTGTTAAACTGAGATTGCGTTGAAGAAAATGTCGCTTGTTTGTTTTGAACGTTTAATTTTGCAGCATCGATTTGAGCTTGAGGTGCACCTTGGTTAATAAGCTGTTGGAGAGTTGCAATTGCATCTGCAAGATTTTGTCTATCTGTCTGATACGTTCCAAGAAGGTTGTTGTACGTCGTTTGAGCAGCTGTGTAGTTACTTTGAGTCGTTTGGAGATTGGGCACTATCACCGTTTCCCAGTAGGTATCATCATACCATCGTACTGAACTCATAGTTATTCTCCTAATTTTTGAGGAAAAGAAACTACCCAGTAAAAGAAAAAAATCACAATTTTAGAGTAAAATCTTTCATTTTCCTCTATTCTTATTTTATCAAATTATTAATTTAATTTACATTTCTAAGAAGTCATTTTGTTGAAAATATCCCGATTTTCTAAGATAGAAGAAGCAAAACAACGGTATTTCCATGACCCACACAGAAAATGTCCCTAAGGTTCCCTCTCATTTTAAGGGAAAAGATCCCTTGCAACACATTGCCCAGGTTCAAGCAGAAGGAAGGATGATTTCTTCTGAAATTCATGGAGCTGAAACCTCCGGAATGATTTTTGCATTTCAAGATGCAAGCCGAGATATAGCCATGGCCTTTCTCATTTTAGTGACGAGTTTTAGCTTTTTAGAGCTTGCAAAAGAACAAGCATTAGCACTTATTGGGGTGTTTTGCTTGGCATATGCCATTTGGAAATTTGCACGAAGTACTCTTCTTTCCTGGTCCAGGATGCAAAGATTGCATCGCGTCGTCCAGGAGGAAAAATTTGAGATTGAAAACAATAGGGGAGAAGAAAGGCAAGAGTTATTAGCGCTTTATCAGGCAAAAGGGTTTCAGGGAAAACTCTTGGATGATGTAGTCGATGTTCTCATGGCAGATTCCGATAGGCTCTTACGAGTTATGCTCGAAGAAGAGATGGGATTTCGCCTCGAAGAAAATGAACATCCATTAGTCACGGGCTTTTTCGCAGGGTTAGGGGCAATTGTCACTGGAATTTTATGTGCCATAAGTTATGCCTATTTTCAAATTCAGGGATCGATTTTCATGGTGCTATTAATTTTGGCGATTTCTTCTTATGTATCGAGTACTATCGAACACAACAGGCGTATTCCCAATATCGTTTGGAATGTGTCAATAGGCATTTTATGCTATGCTCTTGCACATTACGCAATCCAATTTTTTTTTGAATAAAAGGTCATATGACGACACTTGACACATCTATTCCGATTTCGACGCGAAAATCGACTCAATTTGCATTTCAACACTTTTTTGAAATGGGCGAAAGCGCAAGTCCTTTTTTCGATCCTTTTGCCCAACGTTTAAGTCATAATTTGTTACTTAAGGCATCGCTTTTTGCAGCTTTTCTTCTTGCTGTGGGATGGAGTTTTTCGCGGTCAATTCTCTTGGAACCCATCGGGCAAATTTTGCTCGTTTGCGTCTTTCTTATTGTTGGAATCCCGGCTCTCATTGAATCGATTGAGGACGTTTTTTTGCGATTCGATATAAACATTGACGTTTTAATGACCGTGGCTGCATTTAGTTCCTATTTTCTTGGAAGCGGGTTTGAAGGTGCACTTTTACTCGTTTTATTTGCAATATCCGGGAGCTTGGAAGATGCTGTTACAACGAAGGCAAAAAGTGCTTTGGCCTCATTGCACAAGTTAGCCCCAAAAACAGCAGTTATTGTCCATCAAGATGGAAATACCTCTGAGCGTGCAGTTCAGGATGTGGCGATAAAATCAAAAATTTTGGTTCGTTCGGGAGAAATTGTTCCATTGGATGGAATTGTCGTAGAAGGGGTATCTTCTGTAAGTTTAGCACATCTTACCGGTGAAAATATTCCTCAACGACGGCAAAAAGGAGATGAAGTCCCATCAGGTGCAAGAGTCAATGAAGGTTCTTTAGTTTTGGAAGTAACGCATACGAGTCAAGATTCGACCGTTGCAAAGATCGTTCAACTCATAACAAAGGGACAAGATGCAAAGCCCAAATTGGAACGATGGTTTGAGCGTTTTGGAAGGGCATATTCTCTTTCCATAATTGCCTTTTTTGTACTTTTTTCTTTTGTAGGGGCACTCATTTTAGGTATGCCTTACCTTGGAGTAGGGGGATCTATTTATCGCGGTCTTGCTTTTCTGATTACAGCATCTCCGTGTGCTTTGATTTTGGCAGTTCCCATTGCCTATTTGAGCTCGCTGAGTTCTTGCGCAAAAAACGGGATTGTCTTGAAAGGAGGGGTTGTTTTAGATGCTTTAAATGATTGTCATCAAATTGCATTCGATAAAACAGGAACTTTGACGTTCGGGGAGCTTTCGTTAAAAGAAATCATCCATGAAAGTAGCCTATCTGTTGAAGAAATCCTTATGTGTTGTTCGAGTCTGGAACGACACGTGGTACACCCTATAGCAAAAGCCATATGTAATGCCGCAAAACTGAAAAGTTTGCAAGTCGGGCAAACAAAAGACATTCGCTCAATACCAGGAATTGGCGTCTTTGGTAAAATCTTGATCAATGGAACATGGCAAGATGCTTTTATTGGTTCATTCGATGGCTTGCAAGCTGTGCCAACACCTCGAATAAATGAAGAGATGAAAAAAGCGCAAGAGACAGGGCTCATCGTTACATTTGCAAAAATAGGAAATGATGTGATCCTCCTTTCATTAGAAGATAAGGCACGACCTTTTGTAAAAAATATGCTCAAGAGTTTAGAAGACGAAGGAATATCTGCTATTATGCTCACAGGGGATCACTATGAAAGCGCAAAAAAAATAGCGACAGAGCTTGGATTAAAAAATTTTGAAGCAGATCTTTCTCCTGAAGATAAATTAAATCGAATATCTGAGCTTTCAAAAAAATCAGGTCTTGCTATGGTAGGAGATGGAGTAAATGATGCGCCGAGTCTTGCTCGTGCAACAGTCGGTATTGCCATGGGAAAAATTGCATCGAGTACTGCGCAAGACGCTGCGGACATCGTTCTTTTGCGCGACAACATTGAACATTTGGATTGGCTATTTCAAAAAGCAAAAAAGACAAAGAAAATCGTGCTTCAAAACTTAAGTCTTGCACTTTTGGCAATTTGTGGAGCAAGTATACCTGCTCTTTTTGGCGTTGTTCCATTGTGGCTTGCTGTCATTTTACACGAAGGGGGAACGGTTCTCGTTGGCTTAAATGCATGTCGGCTATTACGAGTAAACGCTCACCAGGGGATAGCCCATCCCTAACATTTTTCAAGGGCGATCTATGCAAGAAAATTGCGAAGTGAATAGCAATTTCGCTATTCACTTCGCAATTTTCTTGCATATCTCATCTCTTCAAAATATGTTCTGGAAGGGCCTGCCCCAGTTGAGCGTTTACTTTTACGAAAGAAAGGAGAAGTGAGATTTGCTTTTTGATGATGAATTAGTCCTAAGGGATCTTTTTTTGAAAGGTTCACCTGAAAGAGCACAACAAGGTGCTCTTTTTACCTTGGTCTTTTTGGAATTGCTCTTTCAAATTTTGCATCATCACAAGGGAATAACCAAACTTGAGCTTCTTGAAGAGGTTCAAAAAAATAAAGAGAGCTTGAACTCGATATTCAAGCTTTTTTGCGATAGATTTGATCCGGATTCCAAAAAGGGCACATCTCATCAGTGTATTGTCGAAAAAAATTCCATCTATGAATTTCTATTACATCTCGTAAATTGTTTGGTGCGGACAAATTTTTTTTGCAAGGACATTCAAGCCTATTCATTTCGTTTTGATGCAAATCTTTTACAAGGTCCATTTGAATGCACAAAGAAAAAATTCCCGCAAAATCCGTATGGCACTTTTTTTATCATCAACGAAGATTTTCTGGGTTTTCACATCCGTTTTCAAAACCTCGCTCGTGGTGGGTTGAGAACGGTATTTTATCAAAAGCAAAAAAAGGACGAAGGCTTTCTTTGTTTTTCTGAATGTTATCATCTTGCCTATACGCAACAGTTAAAAAATAAAGACATCCCCGAAGGTGGTGCAAAAGGGGTGATTTTCCTTTTGCCAAAAACGGAATTGAGCTTGCCTCAAAGGCAAGATTTTTTATATTCCTGCCAGAAAAAATTCATTAAAAGCCTCATAAGTCTTGTTTTAGGCGAAGGTGATTCACTAAAGGATCTGCGCATTGTCGATTATTTGAAAAAAGAAGAACTTCTTTTTTTAGGGCCCGATGAAAACATGCACGATGCGATGATCGAATGGATCTCTGATTATGCAGAAAAAGTACAGTATAAACCAGGAATCGCATTTATTTCGGGAAAACCTCAATTTGGAATAAATCACAAAGAGTTTGGCGTGACATCCTTGGGAGTAAACACTGCCCTTATCGAAGTGTTGAAATACTGTAAGATTGCCTATCAAACAACTCCTTTCACTATCAAAATGACGGGTGGGCCCGATGGTGATGTCGCAGGAAATGAGATCTTGAATCTTGCAAATTCTTTTCCCGATACGGCAAAACTCATCTGCATCCAAGATGTTTCAGGAGTTCTTTACGATCCAAAAGGGCTCGATTTTGTCCATTTAAAATCCCTTTTTAAACATTCTCAGCCCGTTCGATTCTATCCTTATGAACGCCTTTCTTTAGATGGATTTTTATTGGATATGCAAAAAAAAGAAGGAGAAAAATACCCTCTTTATTCAAATACGAGTCTTGTCCTGAAAACAGATTGGCTCGAGAAAGAAGATGCAGAAAAAATGTACAAGAACTTCCTTCATCAGGTAAAAGCGGATGTATTTATTCCTGCAGGAGGAAGGCCTTATGCATTAAATGAGCATACGATCCAGTCTTTTTATTTACCTTCGAAACAACCATCTGTGAAGATAATCGTAGAGGGCGCAAATCTCTACCTATCTCAAAGTTCAAGGAAGACGCTTGAAGATGATGGGGTAATTATCATTAAAGACTCTACTGCAAATAAAGGAGGGGTCATTTGTTCTTCGTATGAAGTTTTATGCTGCCTTGTTCTTTCAAAGGAGGAATTTTTAGAGCATAAATCCCAGATTATTGAACAAATAAAAGAAAAAATCGTCGCATGTATGCTTTTAGAAGTATCGTGTATTCTCAATACTCATGAGAGAACAAAAAAGCACTGTTCTGAAATTTCTGATAAAATTTCTGAAGATATTCAGAAATTGAGAAAAGAATGTATAGATTCGTTACTCGATCAAAAAATCAAAAATGACGATTCTGCCAGTACCTTATTTTTGGAATTTTGCCTTCCAATTCTTCGACAAAACTACCGGAAAAAATTATTTGATACATTACCGGTAGAATACCTAAAAGCATCAATTGCTGCCTACACTTCTTCAAGAAAAATATATATGTCCTAACTCTAGAAAATAACAAAATCAGCAGACTTACTGATAGAGTGCTAAATTTTATTGACTCTGAAGTTGTTTTTGATTTAGAATAAATAACTGTTGGAAATAGGAGAAATTCAAATTATATGGCTGCAAAAGTGGCAAAGCTAATCGTCGAGAAAAAAGCCTCAAAAAAAGAGCGCGAGAAAGAAATTCTCTTTCGCCTTACAGAATACTACATCTCGACTTGTAAACCCGTAGGATCCAATACGTTAAAAGAGGTAGGTTTTCTCGATTTAAGCTCTGCAACCATTCGAAATTATTTTCAAGAACTCGAAGAAGATGGTTTTCTCCAACAACTTCATACTTCAGGGGGAAGAATTCCTACAGATAAAGCTTATACTCTTTATGCTCAAGAGTGTCAAAATACGTTGAAAGATTCAGAAAAAGTGTTTCGCTGTTCTCTTCCTTTGGAAATTGACGATACTTCAGAGCTTACAAAACAGCTTTCCTCAGTGGCAGAAGAGTTATCGAAAGAAACAAAGTGTGCTGCATTTCTCTGTGGTCCGAGATTTGACCAGGATTACATCACAGACATGAAAATCATTAATATTGACTCAGAGCGCTATGTACTGATACTTCTTTCTCATTTTGGTTCTGTACATACAGAACTTCTTCGAACTGCAAAAAAGCTTTCCCATCATGGGCTTAACCGATTTGAACGATATTTTCAACTTCGCCTTCGAGGGCAAGTAATTGAAAAAGACCTCTTATCAGATGATGATCGCGACATTGCAAATGAATTCTACCAGGAAGCTTTGACTCGATATCTCATCAAAAGCTCTTCGTTTACTCAAGAAGATGTTTTGCGAACTGGATTTTCAAAACTTCTCTACTATCCTGAAATGCAAGATGCAGAAGCACTCGTTTCGAGTTTGAGTCTTTTTGAAAATCAACACGCTTTGAGGCTTTTATTACTCGATACGACAAAGAGTATGCATACAAAAATATGGATTGGTAATAACTTAAGTGTCTTTTTGCATACAAAACCAAATTGTGCAGTACTTGCAACGCCATACAAAATAGGACAAAAAGGGGCAGGTGCCTGTGGAATTATTGGCCCGATGCGCATTCCCTATAAACAGATTCTTGGTATACTTGAAGGAGCAAGTAAAAAGCTTTCTGACTTTTTTACAAAGGCATTATTAAAGCACAAAATTGCATATAAAACATTTTTTACAACGCCGCCAGAACTAGATGTCCAAAAAAGAGAGCTTTTAAAAGCACCTTCGGACATTTCATTACTGGAAGATAAACGATAAGGCATAAAAACGATAAGGCATAATACGTATGACGAAACAACATAAAGACTCTTCTGAAAAAAAAGAAGAGCCGGAGGTGCAAAAACAAGAGCCTACGAGTGTTCAGGAATTGTTAAAAGAATCGTATGAAAATGCGATGCGGGAACTCAATGACTATAAAGATAAGTACTTTAGAGCAATTGCCGAAAATGAAAACATGCGAAAGAGATTGCAAAGAGAAAAGCTCGAATCGCAGACCTTTGCAATTCAAAGCGTTGTTTTGGATTTTTTACAGCCTTTAGATCACTTTGAACAGGCATTGAAGCACACACAAAACGCAACAGATGAAGTAAAACACTGGGCATTGGGCTTTCAAATGATCTTGCAGCAATTTAAACAAGTTTTGAGCGATAATGGCGTTCTGGAATTTGAAGCTTTAGGACAGCAGTTTGATCCGCATGCCCATGAAGCAATTGAAATTGAGCGCGATCCGAAATACCAGGAAGGTACAGTTGTAGAAGAATTTGTCCGGGGCTACAAGATGGGCTCTTGGATCATCCGTCCTGCGAAAGTAAAAGTTGCAGCACCGCCAAGTGCTACTGTTGAAAATGAAGTAAATATAGATCCAATTGATACCCCAAAAATACGAGATGAAGCAAGCGATGATTCATGTGCTTTCTGACTAAAGCTTTGGGGCTATATCAAAAAGTTAATTTATTAGGAGAAATTACATATGTCAAATAATCAAGAAGTGAAAAAAGGAAAGATCATCGGTATTGATCTTGGAACGACAAATTCATGTGTCGCCGTTATGGAAGGAGGAACTCCTGTTGTTATAGTTTCTGCAGAAGGTTCAAGAACAACTCCTTCAGTCGTTGCTTTTAAAGGAAATGAACGTTTAGTTGGTATTCCTGCAAAGCGCCAGGCAGTGACAAATTCTGAACGCACAATATATTCTGCAAAGCGCTTTATTGGTCACAAATACAATGAAGTATCAGAAGAAATTAAGATTGTTCCGTTCAAAGTTACTGAGGGTGCAAATCACAACGCAGTTTTTGAAGTCGATGGGAAGCAAATAACTCCGGAAGAAGTCAGTGCCTATATTCTTATGAAAATGAAAGAAACTGCAGAGGCATATCTTGGAGAAAAGGTAACTGATGCCGTTGTTACTGTTCCTGCATACTTCAACGATGCACAAAGACAGTCGACAAAAGACGCAGGCCGCATTGCAGGATTAAACGTTCGAAGAATTATTCCAGAGCCTACTGCTGCTGCTTTAGCATATGGTCTTGACAAACAAAAAGAACACAAAAAGATCGCTGTTTTCGACCTTGGTGGAGGAACGTATGACATTTCCATTCTCGAGATCGGCGATGGTGTGATTGAAGTTTTGGCAACAAATGGCGATATGCACCTTGGTGGTGATGACTTTGATAACGTTATCCTGAACTGGATGGTCGAGACATTTTTACAAGAAAATGGCATCGATCTTCGAAAAGATAAAATGGCGCTTCAACGTCTTCGCGATGCTGCAGAAAAAGCAAAAATTGAACTTTCGGGGACGACGACTACAGAAATCAGCCAACCGTTCATTACAATGGATGCATCGGGGCCAAAACACTTGAGCCTTACGCTTACTCGTGCAAAACTCGAAGCGTTGTGCCAGCAACTTATCGAAAGAACAAAAGAGCCATGCTTAAAAGCTTTAAGAGATGCAAAATGCACAAAAGATGACATTGCAGAAGTGTTACTCGTCGGCGGTATGACGCGAATGCCTGCTGTTCAAGAAATGGTGAAATCAATCTTTGGAAAAGAGCCAAATAAGAGCGTAAACCCCGATGAAGTCGTTGCAATTGGTGCTGCGATTCAAGGTGGTATCTTACAAGGTGAAGTCAAGGATATTCTCCTTTTGGATGTAACACCGCTTACTTTAGGAATTGAAACGCTAGGTAGTGTCATGACGCCGATTATCGAGCGCAACACGACAATTCCTACACAGAAAAAGCAGATCTTTTCGACTGCCGGCGACAATCAAACTGCAGTTACTATTCGAGTGTTGCAAGGAGAGCGCCCAATGGCAGATCAAAACAAAGAAATAGGAAGGTTTGATTTGACGGATCTTCCACCTTCTCCTCGTGGAGTTCCGCAAATTGAGGTTGCATTTGACATCGATGCCGATGGTATTTTGCACGTTTCTGCAAAAGATATGTCTACCGGTAAAGAACAAAAAATCCGCATCCAGGCAAAATCAGGTCTTGATGAAAATGAAATCAAGAATATGGTCCGCGATGCAGAACTTCACAAAGAAGAAGATAAGAAGAGAAAAGAACAAGTCGATGTGAAAAATGAGGCAGATGCCGTTGTATTTCGTGCAGAAAAAGCGTTGCGAGATTTTAAGGATAAGATTCCTCAAAATATCGTCGATGATATTCAAACGAAAATCGATGCGTGTAAAAAAGCAATAGAGTCTTCTGATTTTGATCGTATAAAGAAAACAAAAGAAGAGCTTGAACAGCACATGCAGCAAATCGGCGAAGTCATGGCAAAAGCTCATCAAGCCGAAGCGGGGCAACAAGGAGCTCAAGCACATCCTCATGCAGAAGAAATGCAACAAGAGCAAAAGCCTAAAGAGAATAACATCGAAGAGGCAGAAGTCGAAATTATCGACGACAATGAGCCAAAATAAAATAAAGTAAAACATACTCAATCTGCCGCGCTACGCGGCAGATTGGAGAATGTTTATATATTTTGATTCGTGCGTCTTCTTCCTGTAACTATTTTTCGAGTGTTTCTTATTTGGGTTTGTTGAAGTTTTTGTGCCAAAACAAACTCTATAAATTGATCTATTGTAAATAACATTTTCAATTCATCATCAATTCTAATTCGTACCTTTAAATCAGAAAACGAGCGTAAACATTCAGGTACTTCAATTATTTGATCCGTGGAAACTATCAGCATTTCTAATTGTGTGAATTGGGAAAGTTGTTCAGGGTTGATTTTTAGAGGATTAGCGCTTAGGTCAAGTTCTTTCAAAGTTGTTAGCTTGCAAAAAGATTCCGGCAATTTTGTAATATTATTTCCCCACAAGGAAAGTACTTGCAGTTGAGGCATTTCTCCTATCCATTCCGGAAGACAATTAAGTTGATTTTTGTCCATATTTAGATCTTCGAGTTGGGGTATTTTTCTTAAGACCTCCGGAGCTTTGAAAAATTTATTATAACTAAGATCGAGTATTTGTAGATTTGGCAACAAAGTCAAAGATGTTGGTAGGCTTCTAAGTGAGTTATTATGTAATGTTAATTGAGTTGTACCATTTAAGTTATAAGTTTCTTTTGGGATATACGTTAATTTGCATCCTGACAAATCTAGTTCTCCAGGAATCGGGGATTCAATATCTTTAAAAATTTGATCTGCTGTTTGACCTTTTTTTAATGAAAGGTTCTTCGAACGGATTACGCGATAAAAATTCTCACAAAAGATGCTTTGTACAAGTTGGTGCCAAAATGAAATTGAAAAGATACACGTTTCTTTTTTATTGGGTTTTTTTTCTTTGGAAGCTATTACTCCTGCAATTTCTTTGCGACTGTTCTGGAAGGGGGAAAACGAAACAATAGGTACTTGGGAATTGCCTGTAAGTCTTATTATATGTGAAGTAGAAATTTCTATAGGCTCTTTCTTTTCATCAAGCCCATGCTCTTTGCGAATCGTTTGATATGTCTTTTTGAGAAATTGAATATAAGTATCAAGTTGTGTTATTTGCTCAGTTGTAGAAGGAATATCATTTACATCTTGTGGCATTAGACCCTGTTTGTCGAGAAATTCACATATATCTTTAAAAGAATATTTTACGATGTCGTATTTAAGTAAAAAAAAGGTTTTATTGACCTCAGTAATACGAAGGTTTCCAGAAATATTTGCAATAAATAACAATAATTCTACAGGAAGAGTAGATATTATATCTTGTTCAGGCGGGTTTGTATAAGCCGGTCTTCTACTTCCTTCCACGCCCACGCCCATGTAGTGCATGTTACATTCCATAATATTTTTAACTCCAAATTAATATTTTGTTTGTTAATTCTAAGTTTAATTGAGTTATCCAGTCAATATTTAAATAAACTATTATATATTTCATGTCGCGTGCAACCAAATTGAAATAAATTTTATGTATAACAAAAAAGGCCGCGATACATCAGAATTTTTTCACTACAAGAAAACAAATGAGGATCGAGGCCATGGAAGAGCAAATTATAACAATTTACTGTATCTGTGACGATTTTATTACACCTCTTTCAAAACTCGCTTCGCCTGCCAAAATTGATCTTTTTGGCGGCCTTTTAGGATAAGTCTCCCTTTGGTCGCCTTATCCTAAAAATTCTATAAAAATTTTAGGAGTGATAAAGGAATAAAATTGTAAGCTCGTTGGTTAACTACATAGAACTGAGCTTGCAATGTCCCAATACAAAGTAGGGAGCTGGTCTGAATATCACGCATCTTTAAAAAATCGTGGTAATCTTTCTCTTTGGGTTAGCGAAGATGCTATTGAAAAATGGAAGCTCCATTTCATAGACGTGCCTCAGCAATACTCTGATAATGCCATTCTCTGCATGATGGCATTAAAGGTAGTGTACAGTTGTTACTGAGAAAGATGCATGCAGTGACACAGCAGGGATTTGAATTAAAAGTAATAGAGTTTTTAGTTGCGTTTGCATCAACTTTTATTTTGTGGCAGTAATACGCAAATTGCGTTATATAGTTTCTTTCATTTATAAATACATCTTTTGTTTAATTAATAAATAGAGTAAAATTAGCTTTAATAATTATAAAAATATATCTTATGTGGTTCGTATGAATAATTTATATACACTTTATGAAGCGCGTCTTCGCCAAATATCTGACGCTGACTGGAATACGCAATTTGTTTCAAATGAAGGTGTTGTAAAGGAGATAGGGCAAGGATATTTGGGACTTGCAATATACAAGATTGCAAGGCTTTTGGATCTTCAGGATAAATTTCTTGGTAAATCTTCTGAAGCGTTAAAATACATGATCGTATCAGTTGCTCATACTCCGTCATTTTTATCAACGGAACAAAAGCTTTCCCTTGCATTAAGCGCTGCAGAATCATTTAATAAATTAGTTGCAAAAGTAGAACGGCAAGAAGGACTTGCTCCTTTTACATTGTATAACGTAAGAATTATTGACGCAGATATTTACGAAAATTTTCTCGATCTTGAAAATAACCCGAATGACCAAAACAACCATAATCAGGTCCCGGTAGATCCGAAAAATCAGACAGTTACCGTTGCTATTGAAGAAGTTGAAAAAACAAGTGATGCCCCTTCCCAAATGCCCATTGTTACAGCAACTAGTGCAAATATCGAAGAAGTAGACGATGAAATAGCGCCTCAAGTACATATTCATGTAGAAACGACTACGCGCGAACAAGGAGCTCCTTTACAACCATCTCTTATTATCCAAGAACTCGACGATACAAATTCTCAATTTGAAACTGATAAGCACAAAGAAACTACAATTCAAGATTTTGAAAAAGTTCAAAATGAAGTAAAAGACACTCAAGAAAAGCCATCACAACAATCAGAGGATGCTGATATTCCGATGCTAAATGGCGAAAAAGTGCATGTATCGACGACACAAAATATACACGGGGATACTTTTGTAACATCTCTTGGCTTTACTACTACCGAGAATGCTGACAACTTTACAAAAAGACAAGATGCTCTCCTCAAGCAAATTCTTGAAAATCACAAAATTACTCCGATAGAAACTACCCAAAAGACGCCCACTACTAAAGAATCAACAGAATCTCAAAATAAAGTTTCACCGGTGCAAGCAGATTTGCAAAATAGTCAAAACTCTGAACAGAGCAACTCAAACCCACCAACGCAGTCCCAAGAGAGTCCTGTACAAAGTAAAGAATCTGCAAAAGAAAAGTCAAAAGAATTTACCTTACAAAACTTGACGAAGAGCATTGAATCGAAAGGTAAAAATGCAGATAGCGCAAGTCAGAATGAAAAGGTTCAGGATGATGAACACATTGAAAAAGAAAACAACGATGCAACAACTCCTCCTGATTTTATTGTGCAAGGCAAAGTTGCCGGTCAGATTTTTTCCTTGTTTAAGCCACCCTATGTATTCTACCGGGAAGTGCCTCAAACTCCTTCACAGTTGCCAATTGGCGATGCAGGAGATGCTGTATTAGGTGTTGCAAAAGCACAAGGTATTTCAGAGATGAGAGATTTTAACTCAGGTTCCGGATCCGGTTCTCAAGGTCAAGGGGAAAAATCACAAGATAATAACCCAAAAGATCAAGGGCAAAACCAATCTCGTCAAAATCGATTCACTGTTTCAGAAGATGAGGAAAGTGAAGTCGCGCAAAAAACACAGGCAGTTCAATCTCGTGTGAACCGTTTACAAGAGCACGTTGACTTTTCAGATCATGGCGATGATGAGATGGATGAAGTAGATGAAAGTAAAACTGATACACCAGATGCTCCTTTCGAACGTCCTGTTCTGTACCCGGAAGTGTTTAAGGTTCTTCGAACGTTGAAAGAAGGGCAACCCCCGTTTCAAGCAGACGATACAACAGAACAACCTGCACCCATAAAAGAGCAACATCTTGGCAACAGAGACGTCGATGGGCTCGAAAAAGAGTCACAACTGCTGAGAAATACAAAAATCAAACAACCGAATTGGATCGAAGATTCTCTCGATGACTACAGAAATACTGCCTCTCTTGCTACAGTACTTCAAAAATTTTCGACATTGGCAAACAAGATCAATAAAAATGCAGGTGTTCATCTTGCAACTCAAGATCCTGACAATGGCGAAGATTTCTTCTATTTCGTTTATGGATTGGGAAGAATTGAAGGTGCAAATAAATTGCAAAATGATCGACGCGAAGGAATAAAGATCAATTATTCAGGAAGATACATCAATATCAATCTCGATAATGTAAAAGGAGGCTACAAAAAGCTTCCTCTCAGAGAAAAGCTTTGGCTCTATCAACTTGCAAGTCAGGATAATGCACCACTTACTGCAGAATCAAAAGAGGGTGTTGCAGCCTTTTTAAAGAATGGACTAGACGCTGCTTTAGAAAAAGCAACACAAGAAGAAAGACAAGCAGTGAACGCATACATTCAAAAGCACATGGAAGATTAATTCTTGCCAAGAAAAATTCTTGCAAAGACTGCAAGGTGATCAGAAAGATGCGCAGTGTGTAGCTGCACATCTGCATTGCCTTGCAATTTTTTGCTCATCAGGATGTGGTCATTTAAATTTCTTCCGATAAAGAGTTTTACGATGGCGATTGCATATTGATCTTTTGGCATGCCTGAAAGGTAGTTACTGAATTGGTTTTCAGAGGAAATTAAAAACTCTTTTTTCAGTTCATCCCATTTTTTTGCGATTCGATTTTTCCAGATTTTTGTTTTTGTAATTTTCGAGTCCATTGCATATGAGATCTACTCCCCCCATGAGGGAATAAAGCGCAAAACGCGCCCTATGTAATAACACGGAGGGTTTGCCAGGTTTTTTAAGGGTGTCGCCTCTTGTTGAAACCTTGTTGGTTGAATTTCCTGCATATTTTCCTCATGAGTATTTTCTCATTATTATTAATTCTTTTAAATTTTCAACATTGTTTTGATTTGAGAGTAAAAAAACTCTGGAATTCGCTATGATGGCCGTTTTGAAGGAGAACGTAAAAAATATGACGGTTAAACGGCTTGACCTTTTTGGATTCAAATCATTTGCGGATAAGACTTCGATCAAGTTTTCAGAAGGCATAAATATCATCGTTGGACCAAATGGCTGTGGAAAGTCAAACATTGTCGATGCAATGCTCTGGGTTCTTGGAGAACAATCGGCAAAATCATTGCGTGGGACATCCATGCAAGATGTCATCTTTCAGGGAACAACGACTAGGAAACCGATTAACCTTGCAGAAGTCACCCTTACTTTTTGCAATGAAAAAAGATTTGTGCCTCTTGACGTATCTGAAATTGCGATAACGAGAAGGGTTCATCGCAACGGGGATTCAGAATACTTTCTCAACAAAAGGTCATGTCGCCTAAAAGACATTGTGGAAATACTTTCTTCCGGAATCGGGAAGAACGCATTTGCCATCATTGGGCAGGGGAAAGTCGATCGCTTGATCAATGAATCTTTTGAATCAAGACGACAGATGTTTGAAGAAGTTGCAGGGGTCTTTCGTTTCCTGGAAAAAAGAAAGGATGCTTTGAAAAAATTAGAGCTTACTCAAGCAAATGTGGATCGCCTCGATGATGTCTACAAAGAAGTTGTACGACAAGAAAAGATTCTTAAAAAACAAGTCGACGCATTTTGTGAGCGAGAAAAAATAGAATTAGAGCTTTGCGATGTAGAAAAAGCGGTATTTCATTGCAAATACCAAGAGCTTTTTCATAAAAAAAATGCGCTTTTGCAAGAAGTTGAAACTCTTGCGATTACGGAAAGTCAAAAAAAAGAAGAGATCGATGAAGAAGAAAAAATATACAAAGAAGAAAAAGAGCTATTTAAATCTCTTCTAGATGACGTTGCATCTGCACAAAAAAAAGAATTTCAGGCAAAAGAATCGCTTTCTCTTTTAAAAAAAGAACTTTCAATTTTACAAGAACGCATTCAAGGAAATAAGAGTCGTCATAATTATCTTGAACAAGATATTGCAAAAGTTCAAAAAGAATTGCAAAAGACACTTCAAGATTCTGAAAGCTTGAAGAAGAAAAACGAAAAAGAAAAACAAAAATATGAAGCTCAAAAAAAGGAACTCGAAAGTTTAGAATCAGATGTTAGAAGTAAGGAAATCGAGTTTCAAAATTATAAAACAAAACAAAAAGAGCTTTCAAAATCGTTTTCCGAACTCCAGAGGCTTTCCCTTACAAAGCAAAAACAGATCCATGAATGCACAAGTTCTCAACACATAGTATCAACGCGCACGAAAGAACGACAAGACAGAATCCAATTTTTACATGATAAAATAAAAGAAAAGGAAATCGAATTAGGAGAACAAAAAAAAGAAATCGCTCATTTACGAAATACAATCGATTCTGAACAAAAAGTCCTTGTACATGTAGATGAAGAGGTAAAAAATCTCATCGATTCAATACGTACAAAAAAAATACATCTCGAACAGGTGCAAAAAACTTACGTCGAATGTGAAGCTCGATTACATGTCTTGGAAAGTTTACAGAAAAACCACGAAGGGTTTACACAAGGTGCAAAAGCGATACTTCAAGAAGCAAAAAAAGAAACGAGCCCTTTTTTCAATTCTGTCATTTCTCTTGCAGATGCAATGATGCTCGAAGAGTATGACGAAATTCCTCAAAATCTTTTGGCGCTTTCCCGGATGTATAATTCAACACTTGTCATTACAGACGAACAAAAGTTTGATCTCGTCTTACAATTTGTAAAAGCACAAAAGATTCAAGAATTCAGTGCCCTTATCCTTTCTTCTTTCTTTCAAAATGAAAAGGTTTTTGATATTTTTTCAAATCGCGACAAAATTAAGAATCTTCTTTTCGACTATTTTCATCGTTCTGTTAAAGAGAAAAGACTTATTACCCTTTCTGAAAACCTTTTTGCAGATTCTTTAGGGGTTATTTGCTTTAAAACCACAGATGCACCAAACCTCTTTTTACAAAAACGCACCCTCAACGAATTGAAGAAAAAAATTGAAAGTATTCGTAAAGAAAAAGAGATTCTCGTATCAGAACTTTGCCAAGCAGAAGATAAGCAAAAAGTCCAAGATCAAAAAAAGAAAGAACAAGAAAAGCTCATACGATCATACGATATGGCTCTTTTTGAAAAAAATGTGCACCTTTTACAAGCACAGCGCGTCATCGATGAAGCTACAAAAGAAATTCAAAGTAGTAAAAAAGAGCTCGAGATTCTTGAAACAAAAGGAAAAGATGCGCAGAGTCTTTTAAAGACCCTAGAAAAAGATCTTTCATCGATTGAACATTCAATTTCAGAACAAGAAAAAATTATCGAAGAGCTTGAAAAAGACGTACAAGAAAAAAATGTGGAATTTTCAAAAATTTCCGATTTTTTCAAAGAACGCGAAACAGCACTTCATGAGCTAAAGCATACTATAAGCCTCGATCAGCACATGCTTTCTTCAATGAAAACAAAAATCGATGATTTACAAAACCAGGAAAATAGATTCCAAAAAGAAAAAGCTGCCCTTACTGATAATAAATCTAGTTTTATAGATGCACAAAAAGCACTTGAAGAGAAGATCAAGGAAGTAGAAATCGAATATGCACAATGTGAAAAAATATTTGCAGACAAAAGCATTGAAAAAATGCAAAGGGAAAGAAAAATCGAACAATTAGAAAAAAGTCACTCTGATCAGATGCAGCACAAATTTTCCTTTGTTGAAGCGCGAGCAAAAAAAGAACAAGATCTCAAGCACATACTTGAAGCTTTTGATGCACTTCATCTTGAAATTATGAATCGCTATGGGATGATTCCGGAATGCACTGATGAAAGAAGCTTTGATATCCTTGAAAAGAAAAAATCTGAACTTGAAAAAGAGCTCAAAAAATTGCCTCCTGCAAATCCTTTAGCAGAAACAGAATACGAAGAAATTTGCGATCGGGAAAAACAACTTAAAAGTCAGCTTTCTGACATCAGCTTTTCAAAAAATGAACTTTTGAAAATTATTGAAGAGCTCGAACAAGAATCAAAAAGTAGATTTGTCGAGACTTTTGAACAGGTCAATTCTTCATTTCAGAAAAATTTTTCCATTCTTTTCAATGGCGGAAATGCAGAACTCGTACTTTCATATAAAGATGAAAAAAAGGATATTTTTGAATCGGGAATTGAAATTTTAGCAAAACCTCCCGGAAAACAGATGCGGTCAATTCAACTTCTTTCAGGAGGTGAAAAATGTTTAACTGCGATCGCCCTCCTTTTTGCCTTTTTTGAATATAAACCATCTCCATTTTGCATCTTGGACGAAGTCGATGCGCCTCTTGATGAAGCAAATGTCATACGCCTTGGTCAATTGCTCAAACAGTTTGCTTTAAAAAGTCAGTTTCTCGTAATTACCCATAATAAACAGACGATGACGCTTTCGGACTTTATGATTGGCGTTTCCATGCAAGAAAAAGGTATATCAAAAATACTCAGTATTGACTTTGAACGAGAAGAAAAAGAGGTCGAAGTTTTGGCGTAATGTCTCAAATTCAAAAACTCACAGATACTCTCAATGCACTCTTTCGGGCAGCAGGATCTCGATTTTTTCGCATGAGAAAAAAAAATAAAGTGCTTCAAAAAAATTATCACGAAGTCATTTCTTTTGCAAAAAACGAAACAGAAAAAGGCGATTACACGAGAGACAATTCTGTGACGGAACTCTTTTGTGCTGTTCAAAAGTTTAATCAGATGATTTTTACGCAATGCCAGTTGAATAAAAAAGAGCAAGTCTCATTTTTTTTACGCATTCCAATTTCTTTGGATGACATCATTTTGAAAGATGCGCTCGAAGGCTTACAGCCAATGAAAGTGCAAGGGTTAAACATCTTGAAAAATGTTACAACTTTAGCACTTCCCCACAAAATGAAGGGGCGATACTTTTATTCAGAAACTGCTTTAGAACATGCTTTTAAAAAAGAGGGTATGAAGATCTTTTACTTTACCCAAAAAGAGCGCCTTGTGTCAGGGGTTGGGCAGTTTCTCGAAAAAATAGCTTTCTCTATCGGGATCAATCTCAAGATGTTTCAAAAATTTCATTACTTTAAAAAAGACGAAACAGGGAAGTTGCAAGTTCCATGCGTACATGATGCACCAATTGTGCTCCATCCGGAAAAACCGACTTCGTATTGGATGGGACATTCAACAGTCCTTTTAAACTTTCCAGTTCTTTCTTCTGATGAGACAGAAACAGAATCCATTACTCTCATTACAGATCCCGTAGAAAAGCACATAAACCGTTTTTTGTATCCGAGAAGGACGCCGATTGCACGGAAAATTGAAGAATGTCCTGCAATACACATACTTTTACTTTCTCACAATCATCTCGATCATTTTATGCCCTCGACAATACGGAAATTGCTTCCCTTACAACCCATTATGATTGTTCCAGAAGGTAATGAGGGAGTGTTTCGAAAAATGGGATTTTTCAATGTCGTTTGTCTTTCCTGGTGGGATTGGGTAACGGTTGATTTTGAAAAAAATCGCAAAAAATACAGCATTCAAATTGCTGCCGTTCCTGCAAACCATTGGTCAGGGCACGGAATTTTTGATACGCATAGATCACTTTTTTGCGGCTATGTGATTCGCACGAAAAATCAAGAAGGAGATGTCTATTTTTCAGGAGATACAGCAGTGCTATCCCAAGAACACATCGACATCATGAATGAAAAATTTGAATTCTCAACAATATTTCAACCGGGTGGACCCGATGAAAGGAGAACGGAATTAAAATTTACTCATCAGGCCTCATGTGAAGCAATTATTGAATACTTTCGCCTGATGGTTATTCCCTTATTTCAGAAATTCGGGGGTGGAATTTCAAAGGAAGAATTTATCGCAAAAGCAACAAAAAGACGCGTCGTCTTTATGCATACAAATGCCTATAAACTTGCAAACATTCATTTTGACGATACAAAAGATTCGTGTTCACGTGTCTTTCATGCCCTAAAAATGACTACGAAAGAAGATCTCATAAAAAATCGGTACAAAACAAAAAAAGAATTCCAAGAAATGCGTTTTTACGAAAAAGATGTTTTTGAAAAAATACTTCGATACGCACAGTCTATCAACGTATTACCACGCGATGTATACGAAATGCTTCAAGCATCGTTCGTGTTTCCAAAAATCGGTTCTCGAACCCAATTATTCTAAAAACAAGTTTACAAAAACTCACATAGAATAATTATTTTAACCCAAGTTGCGGATTACTAACTCAAAATAAAATTCGTAGCATAAGCTAAAATAAATCCTAAGATTTTTAATTCAAATCCCCAAGGTCGTATTGCGTGAATTTTCCGAGGCATCCATT
>JBDHQC010000100.1:0-6943 GCA_039806815.1 Parachlamydiales bacterium | reverse complement strand
GTTGTGGACTTGAAGTGCATCGTGATGATAATGCAGCATTAAATATACGAGCCGCTGGAATAACGGTTCTAAAAGCCTGCGGAGCTGCCCTCTAAGAGGGAGCGATGAAACAGGAATCCTTTCCTTTAGGGGAGGGAGGTTCAAGATATAAAGCAGCTCGACGCTCTTTGCCTTCTTTCATTCTCAAAAATTGAAGCGGTGAAACACTTTACGCATTTCTTTTGCAATTTCGTCCCTCTAGAAGATAAGGTTTTCGAGAGCATTATGAGGTCTATATCACTTGGTTATCCAAATCTTGAGGTGTTGAAAGTATCACTTTCGAGTTCTCATTTTCAGACTTTTGTGAAGTGTTTAGAAAAATATTTTCCGAAGACAAAAAAAGTTGTTATTCTGACATATGAAACGAAAGAAAATTTTAAATGCAGCATAGAAAATAGTCTGGGACCTGGTGCTGTAAAAGAGCTTTTTGCAAAAAAATCTTTGCGAATTGAACAGCTCCCAAGTAGCTATCTCATTTCCCAATGCAAAACTTAGAAAAAACTGCATTGAGAATGTCTTCTGTGATATTTGTTCCGATGATTGTCCCAAGACTTAAAAGCGCTTCGCGACAATCAGAGGAAACAAATTCGCAGGAAATTCCTTGCTTTAACCCTTTTATTACAACTTCTAGAAAGCCGATCGTTTCGTTGAGCGCATTTTTATGTCGCAACTGACTTATCGTGATTTCATCTCCGATAAGGGCTTGTTTTCCTAAAACCGTTTCAGATAAAACGTCATAGAGGGTTTCAAGACCGGTGCCTTCCTTTGCAGATAGCTCACAAATCTTTTCAAAGTCGAAAATTGGCAACGGTTTTACATGTGCCTTGTCGCATTTGTTCCATACGAGAATAGTTTTTTCACGGGGCAGGTCTTTTTTTAGGGCTTCGTAATATTCGTTATGGGGGTTCAACGCATCGCACACAAAAAGAATAATATCAGAAAGTTGTGCTGCTTTTTTCGATCGTTTGATTCCCTCTTCTTCAATCAATTCATCCGTGTCTCGAATTCCTGCCGTGTCGATCAAACAAAATGTAAGGCCATTGAGATGAAATTGATCCTCGATGACATCGCGAGTAGTTCCTGGAATTGCAGAAACAATTGCGCGATCTTTTTGCAAAAGCGCATTCATTAATGAGGATTTTCCGACATTTGGGCTTCCTACTAGACACAAGCGAATGCCTTCGGTGATTATTTTCCCTCGCTCATATGTAAGAACAAGGCTTTTTATGTCATGGATGATTAGTTCAATGTCTTTTATAACAGAATCAAACGAAGTAAAAGCAAGATCTTCTTCCGGGAAATCAACCCATGCTTCGAATATTGCACAAATTTCAGAAATGCGTGTCTGGAAGGAGGCGATTTTTTTCGAAAGCGCTCCTTCGAGCTGTAATTTGGCCATGTTCAATGAGCTTTCAGATGTTGCTCCAATTTTTGCGCAAAGACCTTCTGCCTGTGCCAAATCGAGCTTTCCATTGAAAAAGGCTTTTTCAGAAAATTCTCCCGGCTCTGCAGGATATGCCCCTGCTTCAAATACTCGCTCCAGTATTTTTTTGGGGATAAGATTTCCGCCATGACATTGAATCTCAACCGTATCTTCTCCGGTAAATGACCTTGGCCCTTTCATGACTAAAACAAGAACGTCATCGATACAAGATCCATACTTATCGACAATTTTTCCATAATGTGCCGTATGGCTTTTGTATTCAAAAATTGGCCCTGTAAACACTTTATCTGCCACTTCGAATGCAGATTTTCCGGAGATGCGTATGATTGCAACGCCACCTTGTCCTTGAGCGGTTGCTATCGCTGCAATAGTTCTTGTTTTATCGCGAGGTCTAAAGACAAACTCATCATTTTTTGACATTTCAAAAATCTAAATTAGTTTTTTCGAAAGATTGTAAAGGTTTCTTTACAAAATGCCAATAAATTAATGGTACAAACTTTCACGTGGCAAGTTTTTATTTCATTAGGAGATGTTATGCAAATAAGTACTGATAGCTTTAAATATCATATACAAAATTTTAATAAAGATGAATTTGAACAATTTTTACAAAAAATAGAATTAGGTCAATTTAACAATAAAAAATTGAAAAAACTTTTTTCAAAATCAATTGACTATCTTGGAAAGAGCACGTATCCCGATCCGAAAGCTTTATATATACTTGAGCTTGCAAAGAAGACATTGCAAAAGATGGAAAATGCACCTGAAACCTTACAAGAACAGTTCTTTCAAGTACAGCATAGTGCATGTTTTAAACAATTTACAGATTGTCCCTTGGAAGTTGATCAATACATTTTTTCATTCCTGGGCCCTCAATCTCTTTTTAGAGTTTATAGTGTTTGTAAAGCTTTCCAAACACTTGCAAAAGAGCTATATGAAGATACATTTGCTTTGCAAAAGACAATATTGAGGACTCTTTTCCAGAGCCCAGAGAGTTTGCCGAAACTTAAATACACAGCGCAACTTTCATTAGATTTTTCACATAGAGATATGTCTCAAGCTGCAATGCTCGTTCCTTCAGAAAACGGGCAGTTGCCATTATATACAGTGTTTTCAAATATTACTGATTTAAACTTGCATCGGCTTCAGGGGTTGCCAAATGGCGTTACAATCACAACTCTTTTGGATCAATGTAACAATTTACGGAGTCTGCAAATAGAGGTATCAAAACAATTCTGTTTTGGGGAAAGTCCAGAGAGTATCCTTCAGAGTATTGCAAAAAAGTCTGAACTTCGCAAATTAACCTTAAGCATATTTCGTGAAGATATTGAAGAACAAATTCTTGCAAATTCTCTTCGATTCCTTCTTAATTCATGTTCAAAATTGGAGGAACTGAAGCTTCCTTATAGTTTAGATGATGATTTTTTTACTGGATTTACTGATGAAGCAAATGAAGGGCGTATATATCCACAAATCAAAAGTCTTTCACTTAACGTAACAAACTGGACAGCACATCAGATTGCTCAGTTTTTAACATGTTTTCCAAATATCCATACACTATCTCTTAGAACATGTGAAAACGTAGAATTCTACGTAGAATTCAACGTAGAATTGCTCAATGTTTTCAAATCAAATGAGAATTTAATGTCGTTGCGTTTAGAAGGAAATTTTACTGAAGAATTTATCGAGCGACTTTCAGAACTTGAAGGGCTGCAAGAACTCGACCTTTGTTCAGACCGCTATACAGAACAACTTTGTGAAGGAGTTCAACATATTTCAAAACTCAAGAAATTGCAAAAGTTCTGTCTTGAAAATTTTTCATTTTCTACTGAATCGCTAAATAAAGTTTTAGAATCGTGTGCACTATTACATACAGTAGAACTGTATCAGTGTTCGTGTTTAGGAGAAAATCTTGATTTTTCTGAAAGCTTAGATAAAAGAATGTCCGTGAAAACACTAAAGATCATTGATTCTAGAATGAGTCCTTTCGAAAGTGCACATCTTTTACACTGCCTCATCAAGAAACTCGATGCCCTCGAGTGCATCGAATTTAAACAAATGCAAATAGTTGATCCCGACGATGGCATCTATAAAGAATTATTGTCAGATCTTGGAAAATTGCAATTGCTACATACAGTAAGTTTAAAAACGAATGGAGTGGATTATTTCACATTTGTTGACAGCTTAGATACTCTATCCACGTTGAAAGATATAACTATTTATTCAGATCCTAAAGAAAATAATAGTCTTTTACAGACTGCAATTCGTGGATTTGGTTCTTTATTTGCAAAAAAAAGAACATTCTATTTTCCTTCTTCATTAGAAAAAGTATGTCTTGGAGGACGTGGAGTAACACAAGAGGTGTTTGATGGTCTAATTCAATGTTGTGATCAAGTACGAGAGCTTACCTTGACGCGTATCTTTGTGGATGAAATACATGTACGAGAACTTGCAAAATTCAAAAAATTGAAAGCCTTACACATGATAGGTATAAAAATGACGAGTGAGACAATATCGTATTTACTCCAGAACCTTCCTTCATTGGAATCATTACATCTTGATTATTTGGCTGATCCGTTTGAAGTAAACCTACAAATGCCGCTCCCAAATTTAAAAAAGGTTAACATTAGAAGTGGAAATACAAAAGAAAGTCAATTTCAAGTATTCAAAAAAATCTTATCTTCCTGCCCAAATCTTACTGATATTGGTGTTATGAATGACGTTGAACGGACGGTGAATAGGGTTATTCCTTCCCAAACATATCAGGGTTCAATATTCGAACAACTTGAAAAAATATATCCTGCCGTACGTTTTTGGTAGCCAATCGGATTTTAAAGACCGCGTTTACTCCAAATGTGGTCTTTAAAAATTTTTTACTTCAAAGACTTTAGAGAAAAAAGTAAATGAAATGTTTACTATAAATCGTTCAAATAATTGTAATAGTTGAAATTTATATAGTTAATTTATTACAATTTTTTATTAAATAATATTAATATATAGATAATGAACGAATTATCAATTACGTCAAAAAACTCTCGATTTCCGTTAAATGAAGAGACATTTCCAGAATTAAAGGAAGAAGTTAAACAAGGAAATCTTGAACGACTTCAACTCTTTATCGAGTTATTTTCAAAAGCTATATCTCATCCTTTTTTACGAGAAAAAAATCCTATCGCTACGACTTTTGCAAAATATATTGTTAAGAAATCAATCAAAGGTGTTCTCGAAGATAAAATTAAAACGTTGCTTTGCGTTGGAACTTTTCGCAGTTATGACATATTTTCTACCGGTAATCTTCCTAAAAACGTCGAATTTGTTTGTAAGGACGGTGTAGTACATATAAATAAACAACTCCTTTGTTATTTCTCGGATGTTTTTAAAGCTATGTTGACGTCTTTCTTCAAAGAAAAAGAAAAGGATGAAGGTCTTCACAGATTGAATTATGAAGAAAAGTATCACTGCAAAGCGGTTCAAATTTTAAAAGATTATATTTATACAGGAAATTTATTGTCTTTTTGCGTTGAACCTACCTTTGAATCAATTCGCGATGCTGTTGAGTTTTTGTCCTTTGCCAATTATGCCCAAGTAAGAGACATAAAAATTTCCCCTCAATTTGAAGTTTTTAAAAGAAAAATATACTCCTCGATTCTCGATTATAGAGCAGTTTCTGAAGAAAAATTAGAAGAAATGCTACTCGTTTTGCAGAGCCTTTCACGAATTGACGAGAAATTTATTCTCTTATTTATTTCGGCAATAAAAGATCATATGATGCGTCCTATATCTGTACAACTAATCGAGCGATCCGATGTGAAAAATATAGCTCTAATTTGTAATAATGTTCTGTAAAATAATATTAAGGTGTAGAAATGAACCAACTATCAATTACGTCAAAAAACTCTCGATTTCCGTTAAATGAAGAGACATTTCCAGAATTAAAGGAAGAAGTTAAACAAGGAAATCTTGAACGACTTCAACTCTTTATCGAGTTATTTTCAAAAGCTATATCTCATCCTTTTTTACGAGAAAAAAATCCTATCGCTACGACTTTTGCAAAATATATTGTTAAGAAATCAATCAAAGGTGTTCTCGAAGATAAAATTAAAACGTTGCTTTGCGTTGGAACTTTTCGCAGTTATGACATATTTTCTACCGGTAATCTTCCTAAAAACGTCGAATTTGTTTGTAAGGACGGTGTAGTACATATAAATAAACAACTCCTTTGTTATTTCTCGGATGTTTTTAAAGCTATGTTGACGTCTTTCTTCAAAGAAAAAGAAAAGGATGAAGGTCTTCACAGATTGAATTATGAAGAAAAGTATCACTGCAAAGCGGTTCAAATTTTAAAAGATTATATTTATACAGGAAATTTATTGTCTTTTTGCGTTGAACCTACCTTTGAATCAATTCGCGATGCTGTTGAGTTTTTGTCCTTTGCCAATTATGCCCAAGTAGGAGATATAAAAACTTCTCCTCAATTCAAAGATCTTAAAAACAAACTATCCTCTGCGATTCTCAAGTATAGAGCAGTTTCTGAAGAAAAATTAGAAGAACTGTTACGCGTATTGCAGAACCTTTCTGGAATTGACGAGGACTTTATTCTCTTGTCGATTTCGGTAATAGAACATTATATGATGCGCCCTGTCTCTGTAAAACGACTCGAGGGATCCGATGATTTGGCATTGTCAATAGATGATATCTCGATCTTAGAATCACAAATCCCGGATGAATTAGAAAATTCGTTAGATAAAGGGAAAGAAAAGATAGAAAATGAAAAAGAATCTGATTCTCAAAATGAAGTCCTTTGCTTTGCAAAGACATTAAAGAGTTATTACAATTCTATATACTTGACAGACTTACATATCGCCTTTTCACAAGATGCGCCCCTTTCTTTGAGATTGGAGTTTGATTTCCCTCAGGGATATTCCTATTCCCGCAACACTGAGGGGGAAAAAGATATAATTATCGGCAATTTTACTAAGTATGGTGTAGATATGCATACTGTGGATTGTGGTATGGGGAAAAAGATTCACGTAGCAGAAATAAAAACCATTCGTCAAATCCAACAAATCATCGAATATATCAAAGAGAAAAAAGTTTTCTCAGAAAGCGATCAAAATGCTTTATCTGACCTGATCGAAGAAAGAGTTTCTGCGATTAGACCAAGTTCAAGTCCTGTTGCTGCAGAATTTCTTTCTGAATATGTAAAAGGTTTTTTTATTTCAGAGGATAGTCAACTCGATCTTCTTTCGATGCTTTCATTTTCAAAGAACAATTTTATAAAAAACATTTCCCATTTTATTTTCGAATACGCTCCCAACGACAACATTATAGAATTAATAGTACAATCAATGAAATTAAGCTTTCCTCATTTGCAAACAGTAAGAGTATTTTCTTCCCCTGACCGCGTGTTACCGGAATGCTTTGCATTAGTGAAGCATTTGAATAAAAGTATGCCGAATCTCG
>JBDHQC010000003.1:0-28013 GCA_039806815.1 Parachlamydiales bacterium | reverse complement strand
ATTTTGAAGGGCAAGATACATTGAGAAAGCAGCTCGAAATATTGATGGGTGCTGCCAAGAAAAGATCAGAACCCATTGGGCATTGTCTTTTATCAGGTCCTCCAGGACTTGGTAAGACGACATTGTCGCATATAATTGCAAATCACATGGGAACAAATATCGTCATTACTTCAGGTCCAATCCTTGAAAAACCGGGTGATCTTGCCGGAATTTTGACAAAGCTTTCTGAAGGCGATATCCTTTTCATCGATGAAATTCATCGCATGCAAAAAAACATAGAAGAATACCTTTATTCTGCAATGGAAGATTTTGCCTTGGATTTAGTCGTAGATTCAGGAATCAATTCAAAAAGCGTTCGATTAAAACTCAATCGCTTTACGTTAATCGGAGCTACAACGAGACTTGGGCTTCTTTCTAGTCCTTTGCGATCGCGATTTGTTTCTGTTTGTCGTCTCGATTATTACGAGCCTTTGGTCATCAAAAAAATTCTCAAGCGCTCTTCGGAATTACTTCAATTTAAAGCAGAACACGAAGGGCTTTTTGAAATTGCAAAAAGAAGCCGTGGAACTCCGAGAATTGCAAACAACCTACTTCGATGGGTTCGAGATTATGCCCAGATGCACGACCATGAAATCCTTGACTCTATTGCAGCAAATAAAGCACTACAATTGCTTTCCATAGATGAAAAAGGACTTGACGAGCTCGATAAAAAAATCTTAGAAGTGATTATCGATCATCATCGCGGAGGTCCTGTAGGAATTAAAGCATTAGCTGTTGCAGTCGGAGAAGAGCCTCACACAATTGAAGAAGTGCATGAACCTTTTTTAGTTTTGCAAGGACTCATAGCAAGAACCCCTCGAGGACGCATTGCAACACCTTCGGCCTATGAGCATTTGAAAAGAAAGTTATCGTAATTTTTATACGTGAGAACCATTATGAAAAAGACAAAGCTTATTTGTACTTTGACGTTGTTTTCCTTGTTTTTTAACACTGTAGCTTACGCAGAATTAAAACAAGATATAGATTTTTCACAAGAAGTGAAAAATCGTCCAAAAAGTCCTACAATAAAAGTTCAACTGTTTTCTGAAATCGAAGGAGCTCAAGTAGAAGTAAAGGGGCCGCATAACGTATATGACCCAAATACTGGAAATAAACTAGCGAGCAATTTTGCATCTTCCAAGTACTATGCGTTTCCAACGAATGATGGTATAAAATGGGGGCAGGAATTTCCCGGTGTGTATCAGCTTTTAATCGTTCCGGATCTTAAAGATGGAGTAGTGTTAGTCCAAGGGACAGAATATCCCGGAATGGTTTATTTGTATCAATTCGAAGGAAAGCTTGGCATTGTCAATGAAGTGTCGTTCGAAGATTTTGTCGCTTCTATCTTATCACATCCTGATCTTGAAGGGGTAAAAGATCAAGAAATGCTCGCAAGCCTTGCCATCGTCATGCGTACACAAACACTCGATTGGAAAGCAAATTCTCAAAATAAATATTGGGATATAAAAGCACCATTTTGCCAATATCAAGGCCGTTCGTATGTTCGCTTTGATGAGCCATTTCTCTATGCAATTAAAACGACAAAGGATATGGTCCTTGCAAAATCCGACAATGATTCCGTAACCCTTGGCAATATTCCATGGTTTTCCAAAGAAAAAGGCTTTTCCTATGACAAGTTTCAGGTATTTTTAGACATCACTAAAGAAAAAAGCGATGCAAAGTCAATCCTTCGAGAAGTCTTCCCTAGAAATCAAATATGCTTAATTAAGCAACTCCAACAAGAGTCTTCAAAAAATGCTTAATGATTAGGGCCGAAAAAGTAAGTTTTTCGGCATTTTTTAAGGTTAAGATATCTGCCTTCTAAGAAAGGATAGAATATAGTTGACCTTGCAAAACATTGTAAGTGGCATCTCATCTACAATGATACGCAAGTTGGTTCAGTTTTAATGTCGATTTGGTGCCGTGGGAAATATCGGAAACATATTTTCAGATAATGTAAGTGGAAATAGTCGATACTGAATTAACGACTAATTATTTATTTACTCGAGAAGAATCTATAGTAAGTTTTGCTAAGGTCTTTCTATATTTATCTTTTATGAACTTCCTTGTAAAACCTGTTACACTTTTAAAAAATTTAAACGATCCTTCAAAGTCGTGAGATTCTGAAGGAGGTCCTTTTTCAAATACCTTTGCGAAGAAAATTAGAGGTTTGCAATTAGCTACAGAGCAATTTCCTCTCGTTTGTAATGGAAAACAATTTCTTTTCCTTATAAAATTCATAATTCGTTGCGAAACCGCATCTTCTTGTGCATCAATTTTTTGCATCAAATCGCGATAAAGAAATGGAGCTTTTGTATCAAAAACATCAATATCGTCGCATAGTGATTTAAGATCATTGAGATCAAGTTTTTGTCTATCAAAATGATAGACTTGAACCTTTTTTTCATTCGTTAAGTTTTCACCTTTGTTAATAATACAAAGATAGTCTCCAAAAAATCCTATAAATACGGAATGCCCGTCCCAACCTCCATGGATAAAGACAGGATCATTTCCGGTTTTAATAGAATTCAGCACATTTTCTAAACTATTAATTCGAGATTGTTCGTAGGCATAAGAGATTTTTTGTACGAGATCCTTATCTGTAACAGCTTCTTCTGCAAATTTGTTGCATATCACAGCATGCATGAATAGAACATCCAAAGGGTCCATGGGTCTAGAGTTGCGGCCCCAGGATGATTGAATATTGCAAAATCCAGACAATATATTTTTAATTCCCTCATCACTATTGGTTTCAAAAGGATCTGCACCATAATCCCTCAGCATTTTGTAGATGGTAGGATTTCTAGCATGTGAAATCGCTTGGGATCCGTCTATATCTGCAATATTGACATTTACTTTGCCTGTTTCGAGAAGTTTCTGAACTAGGGTTATATTTCCTGAAGATACAGCGCTCATCAAAGGAGTATGACCTCTCTGAGTTTGTGTATTGGGATTAGCGTTATGTTCAATCAAAAGTGCAGCTATATCGCTCTGATTGTCAAAGCAGGCTTCATGCAGTGCAGTTCTTCCATACTGACTTCCATGATTGATATCTACTTTGCCTGTTTCGAGAAGTTTTTGCACAAGGAAAATATTATGAGAAGACACAGCTTGCATCAATGGAGTATATATAGACTCACTTGGTCCATTCAGATCAGTAAGATTCTTAATAAAAAGTACAGCTAAATCGTTCAAACCTTCTCTACCGGCTAGATATAAAGCAGATCTTCCATTTCGCTCTACATAATCGACATTTACTTTACCTGTTTCAAGAAGTTTCAGAACAAGGAAATTATTATGAAACAACACAGCTTGCATCAAAAGGGAAAATTCACTCGAAGTTCTTGGATTGAGATCTAAAGTCTTCTCAATCAACAGTGCACCTATATCATTCAATCCTTTTCTACAGGCAATGTAAAATGGAGTTTGTCCATATTTATTTACTTGATTGACATTTACTTTACCCGTTTCGAGAAGCTTTCGTATAAAGGCTACATTTTTCGATTTTATCGCGAGGAAGAATGGAGTCAATCCTTTGGGTGTAATTGGTTTATTAAGATCCACATCGCTGTCAATTAATTCTTCAAATCTATCCATATCACCTAACCTACAGATTTCGCTCACTTCAGAAGTTGATATGTTTCTTTCTTGTGTTTTCTGTTCTAGAGTATTTTCTTTCTCAGCATTGTGCTCTATACCCCTTAATATAGGATCTTCGCGTACTGCTTGTCTGGTTTGTTTCTTTAAATGATAAATTTTAAAAATATTAGCGACATAATTGCCTCGTGTATCGATTTTTCTTTTCAAAAACTGGAAGGTATCATCACATAGTTTATGTAAATTTTCTTTTTGTTTTGCAGTTAGATTCGCTTCAGGTGTTGCCAATATCTCTTGGAAAAACTGCAAACAAAATCTACCAGCTACCCCTTTAGCTTGAAAAATAGCTACACTGCGTTCACTTTTTTTCGATATACTGTTTATAGATCTTATCTTGCTATCAAGTATATCCCTCCAAATGGTTTTAATCGGAATGTATTGTGAATTATTGAATTCAGGAGCACCACAATTAGGATTATCGTATATTGCATGTCTTATTTGTCTCTTAAACCGATATAATGCAAGGGCAGGCATATCGTAATCACATCCAGGAATAATTTTTTTTTGCAAAAACTGAAATGTCTTATCATAAAGTTTATGTAAATTTTCCTTTTGTGTCATAGTAAGGTTTGTTTCAGGAGCTTTCAAGATTGCCTGAAAAAACTGCAAACAAGATCGGAAAGTTATTTTTCTAGCTTCAACTCTAGCTACTTCTTGCGGCAAATTGATGATAGATCTCTTTTTATTGTCGAATGTATTTGTCCAGATGGTTTCAACCGGATTGTAGTCTGGTTGCTCATTATCGATATCGATGCCGTACTGTGTTTGAAAAAAAGATGCAATGTTATTTATAGTAATACAATCTTTACTTTCCATAAGGCCTTAATCTCTCAATTAGTTTATTTTTAAAATAAAATTATATCATATTTAATTATATTAATATAGCATTTTTTAATTATACAGATAATATACACGAGATATTCAATTTATATTCTAATTCCTATAGGTTCCACCCGGTCACTCATTTCTTCCCTTGGAATTTGACCAAAAAAGCAATAGTTTTGGGTTGTAAAACAACCAAAAATAAGATAATTTTGGGTTGTAAAACGACCAAAAAATATTAACCTGGGTTTTGGGTTTACTTGATCAGAGGAGATCCCTTTTGATTTCACCCCAAAACTAAAGTTATCAATCTACCTTGGAAAACACTATGTTCAAGAGAATCATCGACTTCCATCTCGATCGATGGAAAACCGATCCCTTTCGAAAACCTCTTCTCCTTCGAGGCGCAAGACAAGTAGGAAAAACATATGCTGTTAGGAGATTGGGACAACAATTTAAATCTTTCGTCGAGGTTAATTTTGAACGTCTCGAGGGAGCAGTATTGCTTTTTGAAAAGGATCTTTCTCCCGAAAAGTTGATTTTATCACTTTCACTTCTTCTCAAGATTCCCATCATTCCAGGAGAAACTCTTCTATTTTTCGATGAAGTTCAAGAGGCGCCTCGTGCTATTCTTGCATTGCGTTATTTTTATGAAGAGATGCCAAACCTTCATCTAATTGCAGCTGGATCGCTTTTAGAGTTTGCAATTGCAAAAGTGGGAGTCCCTGTTGGTCGTATCTCAATGCTTTACATGTATCCTCTATCCTTTCTGGAATATCTCGTAGCAACAGGACAGAACTTGATCGCAAAAGAGATCCTTGCACATCCCATAGGAATTCCTATGCAAGAAGTCATTCATCTAAAAATACTTGATCTTGTGGGAGAATATCTTTCTATTGGTGGAATGCCGGAGGCAGTTGCAAGATGGGTTCAAATTAAAGACCCAGCTTCTGCATTACATGTATTGCACGAGATAGCTGCGACTTATCGACAAGATTTCGAAAAATATTCTAGAAAAACACAAGTAAAGTATCTCGAGCAACTTTTTCGACAAATTCCTCATCTCGTTGGCAAAGATTTTTCTTATCGTGAAATCCATGGTGAATATCGAAAAAGAGAGCTGGCTCCAGCTTTGGAGCTCCTGGAACGAGCTAACATCATTCATTCTATCCACTATTCTTCTGGACAGGGAATACCAATCGGGGCTGAAGTCGATTTCGATATTTTCAAGGTGATTTATCTCGATATTGGACTTTGTCAATCGATACTTGGGTCAGACATTTCAGAGTGGTTTTTACGTCCTCTTGAAGGATTTGAAAATCGAGGAGAAATCGCAGAAGGATTTATTGGTCAAGAATTGATTTGTTACGCAAGTCCTTACAGCAAAGCTGAGCTCCACTTTTGGAAAAGAAAAGAAAAAAATAGCTCAGCTGAAATTGATTACCTCATTCAAAGAGAAAAACAAATTATTCCGATCGAAGTCAAAAGTGGGCATGGAAGTACTCTGCGAAGTCTTCACCTTTTTTTAGACACGCATCCCAAATCTACTTTTGCCATTCGCTTTTCTTCGCATAACTATTCTTTACTGAATACACTCGATTCAAGGCCCTTGTACGCAGCTGCATCTTGTGCACACGAAAGTCAAAGAGAGGCATTGGTTAGTTTAGTACATTGCGATTAACTACTCGCACGCATCAATATCATGGCCGTTCATATATTCGCTTTGAGGAACCATTTCTCTTGGCCATAAAAACTACAAAGGATATGGTCCTTGCAAAGTCCGACAATGATTCCATAACCCTTGGCAATATTCCTTGGTTTTCTAAAGAAAAGGGGTTTTCCTATGACAAATTCCAAGTATTTTTAGACATTACCAAAGAAAAAAGCGATGCAAGATCAATCCTTCGAGAAGTATTCCCAAGAAATCAAATCTGCTTAATTAAGCAACTGCATCAAGAATCTTCAAAAAATGCCTAATAATGAGAGCCGAAAAGGATCTTTTCGGCTATTACTTATAACATTTGTCCTTCCAAGAAAGGATAGAATATGTAATATCTTTCCTTCTAGAGAAGGATAGAAAATGCAGAATATTTTACAAACTTAACATTAAAAATTTTTCACTTCTAACTACTTGCACGCATTAATAAGCCACTTAAGGTATATCGATTATGTGGATTTCCGTGGCGAATTGCGTACAAAAGCGTGCATATTCCTTCCTCATTTCTGGCTTCGGCAAGGGCTTCGAATGATCCTATTAAGAGCTCTGCTTTTTGATCTAACGAGAGTTTATGAGGCGAGCTTACCGACCGCATTCTAAAAGGAAGCGGTACTCGAGGTTCAAACATCGTTTCATCTTTTGTCTTCTGTATCCAGTCGATTAGGTTTTTTGCCCAAGGCCCTTCTTCGTGAAGGCGATAAAGAGTAAGATTTGCCCAGGCGCGAATATAGGGCACTCCTAGATGTGTTTGATGCGCTTTTAATAAAACAATTGCTTTATCAGATCTCATATTTTCTAAAAGTCCCATAAGAGTTGGAACTAAATCGAGTTGATGGTGATAGAGAATTGTATCTGCAATAGAAAGAAACTGACTTTCTGAAAGTTCTAAGCTTTGCGTCAGTAGTTCTTCTCGTAAAACTAATGACTGTTCAAATAAAAAGGGGATTTTATTTGTTTTTTGACTCGCAGATGTGATGACCTGAACGTGAGTCATGGTTTTTCCGGGAGAATGCACATAATAAAACCCGAGATCTTTTGGAGTATCAATCAACAGTTCAAAAAGAGTATCGAGGCATTTTGGATCTTTTCGTTTCAAAAGACTTATTGTTGCATTACAGCGAATTTGTATGTCAGGACTACATTGTGCTTCATAAAGAGACTGTACAGAGCCTGTTTTATATGTTCCTAAAAGAGATATTGCAAAGAGATTTCCTGCTCGTACTTTTTCTTCTATTTGACTATAAACATCTTCATCGCCAAGGCAATACAGTGCAGATAATGCAGAAAGCGCTGTACATTCAGAAGGATTTTGTGCCTGATTTCGAAGAAATTCTAAAGAGCTTGAGTCTTGAAATTTTCCAAAAGCATACGATAGTGCTTCATTTTTTTTACCTGTAGGCTCTTTTGCAAGAGTTTTAATCAATGGAAGAACGTCGTCTCGATTTTGATCGCTCAATGCTAAAATAGCATCTGCCTGGACATCCTCATCCTGATCATACAGCATGCGATGAAGTTGGAACATCGAATCTTTTTGTCCTTCAATTGCAAAAAGTTCGCAAAAGACGGGCTTTGCTCTGTCGTCGAATTTAGCCATAAGAGCTTCCAGTTGTCCATATGCTGAAGGGCTTTTTTTTGTCGCGAGAATAAAGGCAGCTTCAAGTCTAACTATAGGAAAGCAAGATCTCATGGCAATTTCGAGAAGGTGGTTTGATTCTTGTGTGTCAAAGTGTGCAAGGACAGTAACTGCTACTTGCTGTAAAAGGACATCTTCTTCATATAAAGCTCGTTCGATAAGAGGAATCGTCTTTTCGTTGAGAGAAATGCCTGTTCCATAAAGTGTTAGTAGCATGTCTTGATTATTATCTGAACTCATTCCTGTTCGCAAAAGGCTAAGCCCTAGTCGTTCAAGAGTTTTCGAGTCGAGAAAAAAGTCTTTATGTTCTTTACAAGCAAGCAATTCATCAATGGCTTCGTTTATTTTTCCTTGATGGATGAGGAGATTAATTTTTGCAGCGTGGGGTTCGTGAGAGTCTTTTTTTTCTTCAGGGATGATGGGAAGAGTGCTTGTGTCAATAGCGACGAGGTTGTTATCTTCTACTAGAGGCGTTTTATGACTACAGCTACAAAAAAAAGCAAAAGTCAGAATTAAAATTCTTTTAAATGGTCCCAAAGATCGATCTGCACCTTTTTTAAAAGTTTTGCAAGTAAGTTCACAGGAAGGCCCATCACGTTATAATAACACCCTTGAATTTCTTTGATGAGAAGAGAGCCACTTTTTTGGCAGGCATAACTTCCTGCTTTATCGAGAAGATGATGCGCCTCGATGTAACGCCCAATTTGATGGATGTCAAGTTCGTTACAAACGACTTTTGTTTCTTCATAGCCTTCGAAGTACGATTCATTTTCAGAAATACAAAGAGACGTTATTACTGTGTGAGTGCGTCCTGAAAGATTTTGCAACATGAGATACATTTCAATTTCATTTTGTGGTTTTCCGAGTGCTTTATCATCGCAAAAGACCATAGTATCACCAGTAATCAGGACAGAATCCGGATATTTTTCCTTTAATACACGTGCTTTTTGGTGTGCTATTATTTTTGTATATTCAATAGGATCGTTTTCATATTTTATTGAATCTTCATCAAAGTTTGGACTATCTTGGATAAAGGGAATGTCAAAAAACTCGAGAATTTCTTTTCTTCTTGGTGAGCTTGAACCGAGAACTAATTCTTTCACTTTACGTTATCCCATCACTTTTAGAAGACATTTTTACAAGAATTTACTTTTTTTTACACAGAATTAGTTGAACAATACCAAAAGTAAGAGGATAGACTTCGATGTCAATAAATCCGGCGTCTTGTAATTTTTCGATGATCTGGGAAGCTGTAAAATTTTTTATACTTTGATTCAGATAGACATAAGCTTTTTTATTACGCGTGCACAGTTTGCCGATAAGAGGAATTCCTATGTTTAAATAGAGCCCATGAAGCTTTTCCAATAGGTAGTTTTCAGGATTGACCAATTCCAGAATTCCAAAAACCCCGTTCGGTTTTAACGTTCGATGTACTTCTCGAAAACAACTTGCGACATCGCATACATTTCTTATACCATAGGCAACTGCAGTTTTATCAAAAGTTTCATTTGCAAATGGTAATTGTTCTGCATTGCAACAAGTAAAATCAATGGTACCAAACGCATCAAGGCGGTCTTTTGCAACTTTCAACATGTTTTCTGAAAAGTCCACTAATGTAGTTTTGGGAAAGCAAAGGTTCTTTTTTTTGTGATGGGATAATACAAGCTCAGAAACCGCACCAGTACCTGCGCAAAGATCTAAAAAGTGATCGCATGGTTCATTGGAAAAAAGTTTTTCGACGAGTTTTTTGTTCCACCGTGTATGCATATTCCACGACATAATTCTATTGCCAAGATCATATCCTTTTGCAATATCATCGAATAACGAGGCGATTGTTTCGGGTTTTGATTTATCGTATGTCATGTTATTTTTTTTGCCATTCTATTTGAAAGTGATACGAAAAGCTCAAGACCATGAAAATGTCGAGGATCGAGCTGGAATTCCAGTGTTTTATAGTAAGTGGAGAGGAGTTCAGGCGAAATTTGTGATTTTTTTGATGCGTACTCGATGAGTTCTTTTGAAGATTTTAATGAATATTCAAATGCTGAAGTTAGTGCATTGTGAAATTCGCAAACTTCCTTTTCTTTTTTGAGCCATGTGTCGAGTCTCGTTGCAAAGACTGCAAAAACAAACGATTTTTTTGTATACTCATGCCATGCACTTGCAAGATCAATTGCCTTATATTTTTGTAATTTCTGCATGTTGAAACATTCATCGCCAATGACTAAAAATGCTTCAATAGAAGGATCAGAGTGTAATGTATGAATTTCTTCAAAAGATGCGTGCTGTAATTTTGGTCTGATGTTCCAAAAATTATGACAGAGTACATTTAAGAGAGCAACACTTGTAGCGCTTTCTTCTGGGACCAATATTTTTTTTTTGTCGAGCGTAGAAAGTGGTCCTTTCGTAAAAAGACAAACGCTCATCGATTTTTTTGTTGCTGCAATGCCAAGATTTGTAAGAAGAATGTACTGCTCTCTATTATCTAAAAAGCTCTTACTGCTTATCAAAGCAATGTCGCAAGTCCCTTCGCATAAGAGTTTATTGATTCTGCACGGATCGCTAAATATAAATTCACTTTCAAATTCAATTTTCTTTTCGATAAAAGGATAAAAGAAGGGGAGGGAATTGACAAATGATAATGCACCTATCTTCAACATCGAAAGCTCTGTTTAAAAATGTTTTATGGTATGCTACAGCAAAATCGATCATCTTCAGTATAGTTATATCCAGAATGTATTTTCTTTGGAATTTTGCCGGCACTTCGTATGAGGTTTTCTAAATACTCGGATGTCATTCGAATTTCTTTTGCTCCTGCCATGACAATTATGCGTTCATCCAGACTCGTTGCAGAAATATCATTGGCACCATAACTTAAGATTTTTTGTGCTTCTTCAAGCCCTACGTAATTCCACAAGACTTTTATGTTGCGTACGTTGTCCAGCATGAGTCTACTCGTTGCATATATGCGGGGTACATCCTTTGGCTTCAGGCGCTCTTTTCGTTTACCAAGAGCATTGTTTTCTTCGTGATATTTTAAGGGAACAAACGTCTGAAAGCCTCCTGTTTCATCTTGAAGGTCACGTATGCGAAGTAAATGAGTTATTATGTGTTCATTTTCTTCAATATGGCCAAAAAGCATCGTAATGTTTGATGGCAAACCCATTGAATGGGCAATTTTGTGAACTGCAAGATATTCATCAGAGGTTATTTTTTCGGGAGCGACCTTTTTTCGGATTTCTTCGACTAAAATCTCAGCACCACCGCCAGGAATAGAACCAAGGCCCCATTCTTTCATGAGTAAAAATACTTCGTCGATAGAAATTCCATGTAATTTTGATAAAAAGTCGTATTCAACAGGTGTTAAAGCTTTGATATGTAAATTCTCATCGAGTTCTTTGATTTTCGTAAAAACTTCTCTGTAATAATCGAGATTACAGTCTCTCCAGAGTCCTCCTACAAAGTGAATTTCTGTAAGATTCTTATCGAGATTTTGTTTTACCTTTTCAAGAACTTGGTCAGGACTTAAAAACCAGGCTTTTTTCCAGCCTGGTTTTGCATAATACGAACACATTGGACATGACAGTTCGCAGAGATTTGTCGGATGTATATAAAGAGTTGCAGCGTGGTAAACGATATCGCCAACTGTCTGTTTTCGTTTGTAATCTGCAAGTATTCTGACCCAGTCAGAATGTTCTGTTTGTAACAAAATAAGGCCATCTTCATAGGAAAGGCGCTGAGAAAAAAAAACTTTATCCGCTATATTTTTTAGCTCATTTGGGATTGTTGAAAGGAGTTGATCAAATTCGAATTCACATGAAGCTCTTGCCATTTTTTTTCAAATCTCCGCATTCAGTATCATTTTCTTTTTCATTCTTACACAATGTGCATGATTTCTTTCCAGGTTTATCGGGATCCGGGATTTGCCCGCATCTGCCACAAAGGATTTTACTCGAGCCTTTTAAAAACCACCCTATAGCCATCGCCAATAGTGCAATAATTGTCAAAACAAATGCGATGCAAATCGTCAAAAGTATAGTATTCAATGAAAATTCTCCATTTTTACAAAGTATAATATCTGTTCAAGAATTCTTTCGAAAGAACAACTCTTTTTTTGAAAAAATATTTTTCTTAATGTACAGTAGTTAAAAAAAAGGATAAAGTATGACTGATTCCATACGATTTGCAAATGTTCGTCTCGTTCACGAATCTGAAATTGTTCGAGGAGATTTGTGCATTGCAAAAGGAAAAATTATAGAACCTCATACAGAATGCTCAAAAACTATAGATTGTCAAGGTCTTTTGGTTACACCTGGATTTATAGATCTTCAAGTAAATGGTCTAGAAGGTAACGATCTTACGACAAATTTAGAAAGATGGTCAGATGTTGCAAAGGGATTATGTCGCTATGGAGTGACCTCGTTTCTTGCGACAGTGCTTTCTCAACCACTTGATAAATATTTCTCGATTGTAAAAGACATATCTCTTTCAAAGCCAAATGGAGGCGCAAATTGCCTTGGATTACACCTTGAAGGGCCACACCTTCATGCAGGAAAAAGAGGTGCTCATACAATAGAACACGTAAACGAAATTTGCGACCTTGAATTTTGGAAGAAATTTTTGAAAAATGGGCAAGTCAAAATGATGACGCTTGCACCGGAACTTACAAACGCGATCGATCTCATTCAAATTTTAAAAACAAAAAACATCATTGCTTCCTGTGGCCATACCGATGCTTCATTTTCAATTATGGAAAAAGCAGAAAAATATGGTTTGGACATGGCAACGCATCTTTATAATGGGATGAGTACAGTGCACCATCGCAAGCCAGGTCCTGTAGGATATATCTTAGGTTCAAAAAAACTCATGTATTCGATCATTTGCGATGGAATCCACGTTCATCCTATTATGGTGAAAATGGCCTATAATGCCCATCCCAATGGCATGATTTTAGTCTCTGATGCAAATGCTGGTCTTTATCCGAAAAAAAATGAGACTCAAAAAAGTTCTATAGCAGGACGCCCCATAGAGGTTTTTCATGACAGAGCAACTCTTGAGGGTACTGATGTCCTTGCAGGTAGCATTTGTTCATTAAACATTATGGTTTACAATTTACAAAAATTTACAGGTTGCTCCCTACAACAAGCTATAGCTACTGTGACAGTGCATCCTGCAAAACTCTTGGGGCAAGACAGAACAATAGGAAGACTTCTTCCAGGCTATGATGCAGATTTTGTCGTTTTGGACGCAAATTCTACTGAAACAGAAGGGAACGAAATACTTGCAACGTATGTAAAAGGTCAACTATGCTATTGTCACAAAGATTTTAAAAATCAAGATTTCTCATGATAGTGTATCTTAAGGAAGATTTTAAAAATTAGCAGTTTTAGCTCTTGCCACAGTAGTAGTTCTTTCAGTTACCGGTATTTGGTACAACTTGTGCAATCATCAGTGCAAGGAACCAATCTTTTTTTTGCTAAAAGTTCAGACATTCGTGCAAACAAGCGATATTTTTCAACTTTATTGTCTCCAAATCCATGTAAAAAATGGAACACAAGTTGCTTTTTTATGGTCATTCGTATTTGGTAATTTATATCATATTCTCACACTTTATTTTTTTGTTTAAGCCGCATAACAAAACTAAACATTATTAAAATTTTGATTACAAATTTTTTATTATAAAGTGTTGAATGTAAATCCCATGTTATGTAACATGCTTATATGTATTTAATTTCTAATTGTATATTACATAAATTAAAAGTAAATAACGAGTAAAGATCCGAATAAATTCTTTTATGATGAACGAAAATCGAAACTCACTAATATTAGAATACATATTAGTGAGTTTCGATTTTTTTGAAGCAAACAGAATTTACAGAAATTTACCGCTAGTTACTTTCAACTTAGGTTAGATTTTATTCAAATATGAATAAAGTATCTAAAAGTTTCAGGTGCATATAGTAATTTTTTATTATAATTTATCTTAGTAAATGGAGAAAAAAATGAATTTAAGTGCCCAACATAATAAAATCGATTTAGAAGGCAAATTGGATTATAAAGTAAATGCTGAAGATCAAAAAAAACAGATCGTTGTTTGGAATGGAAAAAACTGTACAGAGTTGGAGCCGACTGTAAAAGAGAATCCTTTGCAAATTATTCTTACAGCAGCAGGTGAAAAGCTTTTGAGAATTACAAATCCTCAAGAGACATCAATTCCCTTTCTAATAGGAAACCCTAAGATGAAATGTGGTATTACAAAACTTCCCCGAGAGTTGATACTCATTTTCGGAAAATTTTTATCTGTACTAGATTCCGTTCGTTTTGCAAGTACGAGCTCGATTTTTCATTCAATGCGAAGTTCACTGCTCTATGATAATCTTTCTCTGACAGTACGTCGTATCATGAAAAACGAAGATGCGATAAAAGATCTTCCGCATCTTATGCACCTTGGCATAATACACGATAAATATGATTTAGATTATATTGCAAATGAACTATTTATAAAAAAGAAAGAATCCATAAGTGAAGAAAAAATTATAGATATAATACAAAAATATGGATCATATATTGAAGAAATTGATTTATCGTACAAGGATAATATTGATATGAATAAGATTGTTACAGAGTTGGCATTGAATTGCCCATCGCTTCGAAAAATCGATTTAGCTGGCTGGGCGAGAGTTTCTGATCATGCTCTCATAAATTTAGCAAAGAATTGCCCAGATCTCCTCTATATCAATCTTACTTTGAACAGTTTGATTACTGATCAATCTGTCATGGCTTTAGCAGAAAATTGTCCCGAGCTAGAAGTAATTGATCTTGAAAGCTGTAATAAGGTAACTGATCAGGGGATCATTTCGTTAGCAAAACATTGCCCCGGTCTTCACTATATCAATCTTTCTGAATGCAACTTGATCACCGATCAAGCTATAATGCCTTTAGCAGAACAATGCAAAGGACTACAACGAATTAATCTTAATGGCTGTCAACAGATTACCGATCAAGCCATTATGGCTATAGCAAATCATTGCAAAGGACTACAAAAAATCAACCTTACTTATTGTGAATTAATTACTGATCAAGGAATTACTGTGTTAGCAAATAATTGCTCAAATCTTCAAACAATCCAGCTTAATTTCTGTGATTTAATTACTGATCGAGCAATCATTGACTTAGCAGAACATTGCTCAGAGCTTCGTAAAATCAGTCTCGATTATTGCGAATTAATCACTGATCAAGCGATCATTGCTATAGCAACACATTGCTCAGAGCTTCGAGGAATTCAATTTGAAAATTGTAGGTTAATGACTGATCTGGCAGTTAATGCTTTTGCAACCCCTTCTTCAAAGCTTAAATATATTTATCTTAATAATTGTGATTTAATTACTAATGAAGCTCTCGATAATTTAAGGCAAAATAATCCAAAACTTATCATAGAAAATTGATGATAAATTTGAAAGCAAGCTAAAATTATTCCTCACAGTAAAGAACTGCAACGAGCTTTTCAAAATAATTTTTTTGAAAAGCTCGCTCCATTTTTTATTTTCTATAAAGAACGGATAATTAAAAAATTCATAGCCAAACTGCGAGCCAATTTCTCTAAACTCTTGGGGCAAGAAACACAAAAGGAAGGCTTCTTCCTGACTATGATGCAGATTTTGTCGTTTTGGACTTTAAATTCTACTGAAACAGAATGGAACGAAATACTTGCAACATATGTAAAAGGTCAACTATGCTATTGTCACACAGATTTTAAATTCAAGATTTTTCATGATCCAGTGTGTCTTATTTGTCATCATGTTTATGGCTTCTTTAGAAACCTCTGCATTGACGACATCTCTTCCTACTATTATTTCCTCCTTGGGCCAGATGCCACTTTATCCATTTATGAATGGAGGCTTTTACGTTGCTTCGTTGATTGCAACTCCGGTCTTTGGAAACCTTTCCGATCGCATGGGGACAAAAAAGGCGATGTTAATCGCCTTATTTATTTTTATAATCGGCTCTTTGTTGAGTGGATTATCAACCTCAATGCAATATTTAATTTTAGCAAGAATTATTCAAGGAATTGGATCGGGGAGTATCGTTTGCTTGGGGTTCATCATGGTTGCAAACATTTATGAACACGATGAACATAGATCTTTAATGCTTGGGCTCATGAGTGTTGCTTGGACTTGTGGCAGTGTCTTTGGACCAATGATAGGGGCGTTTCTTGCAGAAAGCTTTTCGTGGCGGTGGATTTTCTTCGTCAACGTTCCTATTTGCAGCGCTGCTTTGATCTTACTTTATTTTTCAAAAATTCCGCAGATTCAAAAATCAAAACATCCTTTTGACTTAAAAGGATTGATCTTATTTTCTTTGTCTCTCATTAGCATTTTTTTTGGACTCCAACTCAAAGCACTTGGAAACACCTATTCTCTGTATGAATATCTCCTCATTGCATTCGGCATCGTTATGTTCCTTTTTTTTGCAAAACGATCACTGTATTCCCACAACGCACTTATTCCGATTAAATTACTAAAAAAACCTCAAGTTTTTCTTTGTATTGTGACAGGTCTCATAATTGGGTTTTGCTTGACGGTATCGAGTTCATTGCTTTCGATCTATATGAAAGGTGCATGTCGCACGTCTTTATACGATATCGGAATTGTCGTAACGACGATGTCGATAGGTTGGTCGATCGGATCGTTAAGCAATGGAGTGTTGTTGAAGAAAGTATCCATGCGCTTTTTGTTTATTCTTGGTGCAGTAAGCCTTCTTTTTGGTTTTATAAGGCTCGACAATGCAACGATTGCAAGCACTACGTTGTATTTTGTCGTTACGAATTTTTTTGTAGGCATTGGACTTGGCATTCTCATGAATTCAACCATGGTTTCTATGCAAAGAGTTTCTCATTCAGATAGCGTAGGAAGCGCGACATCATTTTTGAGTATAACGAGAAACCTTGGCTGCAGCCTTGGCTATTTAGTCGGCGGGATTTTGCAAATTGCATTTTTTAAGGTCCAAATCGAAAATAATAAAGAGTTCTTTTCAAAAGACACCTTTGAATTGCTCATGAATCGTCCTGATAAGTTCTTACTTCCCACGTTTCCAAACGAAGTACTAAAAGAAGAGCTCGCAAAAGCACAAGTTCTTTTTTCTTCTGCAATCGAACAAGTATTCAACATTCCCATTTGGCTTTTAAGCATACTTCTTCTTGCATTTGTTTTCACTTCGAGCGATTGGTTTGTTCGCCCGAAGCGGAAAATGAAAGAAGATCTTTCTAATGTGGTTGCATAACGAACTATATTTCAACTGAATCTTCGTCTGAAATTTCTCGATTGATCGTAACAGGATTTTTATTAGGATACAGCTCAGATCTTAATACCGTAAATTTTTCGATATCTTCATCTGCGAGCAAACTACAATCGGTAAGGTCGATAAATTCAAGATTAGGGCACTTCTTTGCAATTCTTTCGAGGTCTTTAACTGTTATTGCAGTGGATCGAAGATGTAAATTTTTTAACATAGGACATTCAGGAAAGTGATCGAGAAAGGCAGTGAATATTTTAATTTTTCTAATTTCATGACATTCATTGAGAATCAGTGTCTCAAGATTAGGGGATTTTTTAACTAGGAGATAATAAAGAGAATCTAAAAATGGTGTTTCTTTCCATTTTTTAGAATCTAATTCAAGTTCATCATCTAAACCAATGGTACGAGTTAGGTCAATTTTCTTGAGATGTACGAGTTCTTTTTCTTCAATTTCTCTTTCTCGAATGAGATTTATTACAAATTTATGAACTATTCTCAGACTTTCATCTTTTTCTAAAACAGAAGATGGAAACTCGAAAAATTTTTTAAGTATGTGTAAGGGAGTTTCTTTAAATCTATAATGAATATCCTTTTCAACTTCATCAATCCCGGAAAATCGTACACTAAGTTCATCTTCTTCAAGTTCAAGATTGCATGCTTTAAATTCTGTTACCTGAGGAAAATTACCTAAAAGCTGTAATATACTTTCAGTTTCTTCTGCACTTCGATTTAATGTAATTGTGACGCGTTGTATAGCATTACTCGTTTTTATGGATTCCGGAAGATCTATTGTGCCTATATCTCCATATACCTCATCAAATTCAAGCCCTGTGAGGTTCGGAAAAGCTTTAACCATTATTCCGACTATTTTTGAGTCGACCATAATTTCTTTAAACGTGAATTCAGAAAGATCTCTGATTTTATATAAATCTTCTTTCGTTATATATAGTTTATTACAAATAAATTCTGCGATTTTATGATTAAGCAAAATGCATGCTTTTGTTTGACGCAAAGTCTCTTTTGTACACATTGCATAGGTAAAAAATGTTCTTATATCCATATGCGTTGCAATCATTTCTTGCACTTCCGGCATGATCGCATTATATTGAGTTACTTGTGCTTCCATATTAATGTTCTTGTTTTATATTATTATTCACCGTTAATACTACAGTGTAACATATCTTTTTCATAGTATCGTCAATAGTTACAAGTCCTGGTGACTGTTTAATTACAAATCTCTTTTCATCCCCTAAGAACTCTGACATTTCACTTGTCGTAGTTTCTTTTTCTTGTTCTGTCATCAATAGTTCTTTAACATCCTGAAACAATATGTTATGTGCTGAATCTTCAATTAAGCGATTAAAGTCTTTGCGAGAAAAATGATGATGGAAGTTTAGATTCGGATCTTTTGAATCATAGCAATCTGTAAATACACCATTATAGACTGCTTCTTTTCCTTCTTCATATACTGTAATTTGTCCGATAACTGAAGTATGGAGTTTTCTTTCTTTAGCTTTTCCCTCAGGGTGCCAATAGCTTTTTGTTCCCCATATCAACGCGATTTTCGAAACAAGAGGAGGAAAGCTATGAAATAGTATTTGCTTTTCTTGTTTTTTTCTCGAACGAGAACTGTAAGAAGGTGTCGTAAGAGCTTTAGGAGTTGGTGTGAACCAGTCAGCTACTCTGTTATCGAATCTAATTTTTTTAACGGAAAACAACTTATGATGCTCTAAGGGAATAAATGATCGAATCGGATTTGTCGATTTGACTGCTTCTTTTTCCTTTTCAGGCTCTTTTTCTCGAACTTCATCTCCATTTTTCCTGTGGCCTCTATGCCTACGTCTTTTTCTTTTTTTTGCTTCTGTTGGAGATCTTCCTTTTTTGGTCATTGGGTTGTTTGGCAATTTTTCTTTCTCTTGAGAACTCGATTCTTTCGGCTCGAGGATAAGAGAAGGTGTGGCTACTTCAGTTGCATCGAGGTCCTTTATAATTTCCTCACATGTACAAATCTCTTTGTAGGTTTCTTGCAATGTTATTGCAACGATATTTCGTTGTGTTGTCTGGAGCTCTTGAATAAGATCGTAGATGGCTTTTATATCAATTTGGTCTTCATTTTCACCTAATAAGCGTTTCAGTAAATCTATTTTTTCTTTTTGAAGGAAATTGTGTTCTTGAAAAACAGTAAAAAGTTCTTGTCTTCGAGGAATTGCTTTGATTGGTGTTCTTTTTGCGATATTGGATTTATTTTTAGAAATCGAAATTTCAGATGTTCGATTTGTTATTTCTTCAATGCCTTTCACAGTATCCTTTTGTCTTTCTTCGGATCTTTCGTAGAGCATTTCAAATTCTGAGAGTTTTGCTTTTGCTTGCTCCAAAAATCGCTCGGTTTGAATTTTTCTCAAATGACAATAATAAGGCCTGTTTTTTATAAGACTTCGCAGGCAAATAGCACGCGATGCAATAAGTACTTCTTCAAATAGTTCTGTTTGAGATGCGATCGAGAACAAATCATTAAAAATTGTTTCCACTAAGGAAAATTCTGGCTTTTTTATAAATTCAGAAAGTTTGCAATGAAGATTTTTTCGAAAAAATTGACGAACCTGAGCTGGTTCTATAGATAAAATCTTGCATTCTGAAAGTTCTAAAGGTGTTCTATATAGCTTAAAATTAAATGAGGCACTCAGGTCAGAATCTAAAGCATAAGGCCTTTTCTTTGCGATGATGACATTTTCGTATAATTTTTTATAGATAGAATCTATTTCCATTTTTTTACTGATATATGATTGTAAAAGTTCGTTGTATTCATCGAGTTGGGCTTCAACAGTATGGATGGCTTTTAATGCCAGTGGTTTTGTGTCATAAAGAGATTGTGGTTTTGAGAAGTTATGTGCAAATTGAAGAAAGAAATTTTTTAGATCTTTTGTAAAAAATGGGTATTTTTCTTTGAGAAGATTCTGTAAGTGCTCATTTTCTTTTATTTCACGTGTGTAAATATATTGTTCTGCACGGCTGTAACTTGCATAAAGAATGTACAATTGCCACAATTCTACAACTTTCTGAGAGTCTTCTTCAAGTTGATCTAATTGACTTATAGAATCTACTAGAACTTGGAAAACATCATTTTCTTTATGATTATGAAAGTTCGTTTGAAGATTTAAAGCAAGGGAGGCACATTGAGGGGTCTTAATCGGTAAGTTCTGATAACAAATATGCAAGTGACCAGGATTTTCATTCAGTTCTTGTAATGTGCCACCAGATTTTAGAAATTCGTGATAAAAGTAGTTCTTAAGTAAACAGAGTGTTTGACAGAACAACATATAATTCGCAATTGTTCGTTCATTCGAAATATATGCCATCATATATTCTGCTTGATTTATTTGCGTTTGAGTATATTGGCAAGGATTTTTTGATAATAAAACTTCGATAATGAATGACATATACCCATTTTTTAAAATATTTGGTACGGTCCCCAGGAAGTTATTTCCGACTACAATTGCTTCTTTTGAATCTGAATTTCTTAAAAATACTTTTACATTTTCAATTAATTTTTGCCAGTTTGCAGAACTAATTGAATATCCATTTACGTTTGATAAGACTAATGTCGATAAAGACATTATTTTGTTCATAATAACCCAATCATTTGCCCTCTCGATACATGAAGTTCTGTCAACAACCGTGAATTTTTTGTTTAAACAAAATAGATCAGGGTTATCATTAACTTTTTTTAAATCATAATTAAGTGTTAATAACGCTTCTTCGGTTGAGCTAATTTGATTATTTCTATCTAAGCTATTCATAATTTCCTATTATTTTTATACATTTTATTATATTTTATAAAACATATCAATATTTATTGACGTAATTATTGACATTTAATTAAATCATTAATATTATTTAAAAAAAATCATATAAAAAGAAGAGAAGATATATGCAGCATCCACATAATGTGCCGGTATTTTTTCCGGGGGTTCAACAAACATTTGTTCCTCAGCACCAGCAATGGAATTCATTTCCTCCACAACATCAAATGACCCAAAGACATACTCGAACGCCTGATTCATCTGAAAACTTGAGACGTGCTCTTGCAGTGAAATTGAACGACATTGAGAGAATAAATCGTATAGTATATGACTATGAAACTATTCTTAGAGATGCCATTCCAACTTCAGAACTTAAGAAAGCATTTGAAGATTGGATGGTAGGCGTTGGATTTTTTTTAGGGAGTCCATATTACGATCATAACTTATTTTTTCACCATCTAAAAGACTGTTATTTTTTTCAAACGAACGACACCTTTAAAATTGCGTTTGAAAAATTTTCAAATGAGATAAAACTTCATGCATATCCTCTAGATAAAGTATTTAAAACTGCCCATAAAACGCAAAAGGTAGCAATTTTGTTTCCTGGAACAGGTGGCGGAGGTCATAAAGCTCCTGCTACTGCTATGGCAAATTTTTTAAAGGAAAAGAACATCGAAGTTCTCTTTATTGATACAGATGAAGTTGAAAAACCATATGATCCAATGATCGGTGGATTGTCCAGAGGAGACATCTATTCCAAGATTTATCAAGTTGCAGGAGATGTAAATAAAGCAACCTGGATGTGGGGAGAAGCAGATCGCGTTCAACCTCTTGAAACGAGAAGATTCATGAGTGATCTTACAAAGATGATCAAAAGATTTGATGCAGATCATATATTGGTGGCAGCGCACCATCAACCACATCATCTTTCTTTAGCATATCAATTAGGTGTTCCTCTAACGTTTGTCCATACAGATAATCAACTGCATGCCAACCTTAAAGATCTCGTCCTCCAACAGCAAGAACTTGAGTTCCCACTCGTTTCATTTTCAGTATTGACTCCTGAAAATGAATTCTTTTCAGAACTTCTTTCTTGTGAAAAAAAAGTTCAATACAACGATCTTTCAGATAGGATAAAAAAACAGTTTTTCAGATTGAATTTCCCTATTCGAAATAGCTTTCAACCGGTAAGTGAAATAGAAAAAAAAGAGGTGCGTGAGAAACTGGGGATTTTGCCTTATGCTGTAGTTGTAAAGATAGCAAATGGTAAAAATGGGTTGCCTCAAGATATTAAAAGAATTATGGAAGCCATTGTAAATGAAAGAACGTCCATTAATTGGCCATTATATGTCTTTATCGTTTGTGGAGAAAATAAAGAGTTAAAGCTAGAGCTCGAAAGCCATGTCAATAATTTGAATAAAGCTCGAGATGAACGAATTCAATTTAAAGTCTTGGGATTCTTAGAAGAAAAAGAAATGGCAGAATACGATAAGGCATCAGATATTTGGATTACAAAACCAGGTGGATCAACTGCTGCAGAAGCAAAATTTATGAGAAAACAGATCCTTTACATAGCAAATCCGAACCATATGTGGGAATTGACGAATGTAAGACCTGCTGAAAAAATGGACTTAGCTTCTCGTCTGGATTTTGATACAAACATCGTAGAACAAATCAATCATCGATCAAGGTACGTTGATCGCGTCGAGTATGTTCAACCAGAAGGTGAAGCTCAACACTGGAAAGAGCAATTACTCGGCATCGTCGAAAAAACTCAAGCACCTCTTTTGAAGCTGTAACAGTATGCGGAATCTCGATATTTTTGAGATTCCGTTTTTATCTTTTTGATTAATCTTTACTCCGATACACTCAAAAAAAAGCAATTAAGCATATTTTATGAGAAAAATGCGTCTTTTGTGTTGTTGGGTGTATATACTTCTTTTGTTTTCAAGTGTATACTTGAATGCAGAAAACCCTTGCCTTTTCTTCGAAGGTTTTCTTTCGAAAGAAAAGCTCACCGAGCACATGTATAAAATTGATGAGCTTGAAAAAAATGTCCCGAAAGAGATCATCCTGTACGTAAATTCCAAAACAGGTGAAATCGAAGAGACCATTCAATTTGCCAACCGCCTTTCTGAATTTCGTCAAAAGCATGCAACGCATATTATTGTTTATATTGATGATGAAGCCTTAGGTCCTGCTGCCATCCTTCCCTTTTTACAAGATGAGCTCATCGTTTCTCCATCTGTGGTTTGGGGAGCTATTGTCTTTCGTGAAAATGCAGCTATCCCTGTAAATCTTTTGCGAAGTAGAGTACAAGGTCTTATAAATCCAAATAATCCGCACTACGATCTCTTAAAGCTCATTGCAAATGCGATGATCGATGAAAAAGTACAAATTGTACAAAAAGATGGATGGAAGGAAGGATATAATGAAAAAGGCGAAAACGAAACGATTACAAGGCATGGGGAAACCCTAATTATCAACCAAAATCAACTTCAAGCTCTCCATCTTGCAAGTCGCATCCTTTCTCACGAAGAGTTCTTTAAAACCTATGTTCAAGAACAAAAAGAGCCCGAATCGGAACCTCATATACAAGCTTCCAAAGTTTTGGATTTTAATGAGATATTAAAACAATACATCAAGATCGAAGAAGGAAAAAAACCAGTCCTCGGGCATATTCTCATTGCCGACCACAATACCTCTATAAGTCAGGCAACGTGGTTGTACGTTCAAGCTGCGTTAAATGAATATAAGAAAACTCGTCCACCATGCATCATATTAGAAATCGATACCCCGGGTGGAGAAGTCTTTGCTGCCCAGCGAATTTCAGATGCCTTAAAAGAGATGGATACGCAATTTGGTATTCCTATTATTGCCTACATCAATAATTGGGCAATATCGGCAGGAGCAATGCTTGCCTATTCGTGTAGGTTCATCGTCATCGCAAAAGATGCAAGCATGGGAGCTGCAGAGCCTGTCACTATGGAAGGTGGGGGAATGCAGTCTGCTTCTGAAAAGATCAATTCTGCCCTTCGAACAGATTTTGCAAATCGCGCCCAGTTTTTCGATCGAAATCCCTATATTGCAGAGGCCATGGTCGATAAACAGACGATCTTAGTGATGCGGCACGGTTCCATCATTAAACTCGGTAGCGAAGACGAAATAATAAAAGGGGGAATCGACCCTGATGTCGTCATTTCTCCTCGAGGAAAGCTTTTGACATTGAGTGCAAAACAACTCATGGAATATGGCGTTGCAGATTTCATGTTTCAACCTATGAAATCGATACCTCTTTCACCAGAAGAGTCAAACAAACAAGATGTGCAACTTGCAGATACTATTTTTACAGAAATTCCATTTTTCAAAAATATCCCAAATGGCGTTGTCAATACGTATAAAATGAATTGGCAGACAGAATTTGTATCGTTTTTATCGAGCCCTATTGTTTCGTCAATCTTATTTTTGATCCTCATGGTGTCTGTCTATATAGAAATTAGTACAGGTGGGTTTGGCGTGGCAGGAACTCTGAGCGTCATATCACTTTTTCTCATTCTTCTTTCGAGCTTTGCACTACAGGCAATCTCATGGCTCGAACCACTGTTATTTTTCTTCGGACTTGGACTTTGTCTTTTGGAAATTTTTGTCTTTCCAACCCTTGGAATTTTAGGCTTTATCGGCGGCATATTTATGATCGCAGGAATTGTTGGCATGATGCTCCCCGGTGTAGAATCCGTGAAATTCGATGGGGGAACTTTAAATGCAGCAGGAGAATACGTCCTTACAAGGCTTTCCTTTCTTTCTTTAGCCTTTTTATTTGCTATAATCATCATCTTACTCTTGAGTCGATATGTTTGGCCGAAATTTACTTTTTTTCACCGCTTTATCTTAAAAACAACACCAACTCTTGACGCAAGTTTCCAAGAAGACTACAATAAAAAGCTTTTTGAACTTTCTCCCCAAGTTCAGGTAGGAATGAAGGCTATAGTTGTATCTGCATTGAGGCCTGCAGGAAAAATCCGGATTGGTGATTCTGATTTTGACGCAATAAGCACAGGAAATTTTCTTTCTGAAGGGACAAAAGTTCAGATCGTTGACATTGAAGGTGCAAAAATATTCGTGCAGGAAGAATTTTCAAGTAAGGATGCAACATGAAGTCTTATATCTTGTTGCTCTTGGCATTGGTCTTCATCTGGCTTGAATTTTACCTTCCCGGCGGTACGATGGCAGTGGCAGGAGCGTTTTTTCTCATTGCTGCTTGTACTACGTATATCATCAGTTCCGGGTCATTGTATTGGTCCATTTTTTTTGTCGTACTTTCAATTGCATTAGTGATAGGAGTAATTCGATTGGCAATATATCGCATTCAGAGGTCCAAAGATAAAAATACCTTTTTTCTTTCAAAAGACCAGGAAGGGTATAAGGCTGCAACTTTTGATGTAAAGCTCATCGGACAAAAGGGGATTACGCTTACAGATCTTGGACCTTCAGGGTATGTTCTCATTGGACAAAAGCGTTATGCTGCGATATGTCGCGGACCATATGTCGATAAAGGAAAAGAAATCATTGTGATAACAGGCCAAGTAGATCACCTCGTTGTAAAACCGCTAGTTTGAGAAGGATTTTTATGGAATACATGTTTTTTATTTTAGAAGGGGGCAGTATTGAATTTTCACTACTGTTCATCGCGCTTGCCATCGTTGCGCTTTTTGTTCTTTTCATCATGGGAAAATTCATCAGTTTATGGTTTCAGGCATTTGTTTCCGGAACGCCTATATCCTTATTTAACATCATAGGGATGTCATTAAGAAAAATTCCTCCACGAACGATTGTCAATGCCCACATCAATGCCTTTAAGGCAGGTCTCAAGCAGTTTTCCGTCGCAGATCTCGAAACGCACTATCTTGCCGGTGGAAGAGTTCTTGACGTGGTCGCAGCATTAATTGCTGCAGAAAAAGCAAATATCCCGCTCGATTGGAAGCGTGCAACGGCAATTGACCTTGCAGGTCGCGACATACTCGATGCTGTCAAAACATCCGTCAATCCGAAAGTCATCGATTGTCCCGATCGTGCACACGGAGATTATATCACAGGGGTTGCAAAAGATGGGGTTCAGTTGCGATGTAGAGCACGCGTTACTGTCAGAACCAATATTGCACAGCTCGTAGGAGGTGCAACAGAAGAAACCATTATCGCTCGCGTTGGTGAAGGTATTATTAGTGCTATTGGTGCATCAGATACGCATCTTTTAGTTTTGGAAAACCCCCAGCTCATTTCAAAACGCGTTCTTGAAAAAGGACTCGATGCTCAAACTGCATTTGAAATTCTTTCGATCGATATTGCAGATATTATGATTGGAGAAAATATCGGTGCAAAATTGCGTGCAGATAAAGCAGAATCCGATAAGCGCATTGCGCAAGCAAAAGCAGAAGAAAGAAGAGCAATGGCAGTTGCAAAAGAACAAGAGTCAAGTGCTGATGTAAAAGCAATGGAGGCAAAATACATTGAAGCACAAAGTTCTATTCCTCTTGCAATTTCTGATGCTTTAAAATCCGGAAATCTCGGCATTTTCGATTATCTTCGCATGGAAAATATCCAGGCCGATACGAAAATGAGAAAAGAACTCGGCGGTACAGAATAGGTATGGATACACAAGGAATGATCGTATATATCGTCGTTACTATTATACTTGTGTGTTTTTATGCATTTATATTGAATCTCGTACACAAACGATTTAAAAAATATGCAAAAGAACATCCTGAAGAAGAACAGGTATTGAAAGATGTTTTTGAAGTTGAAGAAGATTCATTCGTCGTAAAAAATGAGCCTGTTGTAAAACCTCAAGAAATTTTACACCACGAGCATTACGTAGAAGATATTGTCGATGAAGAAAAATTTTCTTTTCACTCATCAATTGAAGCACTAAAAAGAAAAAGTGCTATTGAAGAAAGATCCTTGCGAATATCTCTTCCAAGCACAGACGAAATAACAAGTGAAGAATTTCGAAAGAAAAAAGAAGTTACGAAAAAAGTAAAGTCAAGACCTTCAGATTACATTTTCGAATTGGGGAAAAAAAACCCAAAGGCCGCATTCATGATTTCCTATGAAATCATGAGCCAACCTGTGACCATGAGAAAAACAAGAGCGCTATGGCAGAAATAGAATTACCGATTGAGAGATATCGCAGATTACAAAAAGAAATAGGTCTGCTTGCAAGAAGATATAAACGAAACCCCGAAGAAATTAAGATCCTTATAGTCACAAAAGGAATTCCTATCTCTTCGTTTAAGGATTTTATTGACCAAGGTATTACAGAATTTGCAGAAAGTCGAATACAAGAAGTCGTAGAAAAAAAAGCCCATCTTCCGAAAAATACCTCTTTTCATCTCATCGGCACGCTTCAGACAAAAAAAGTCCCAAAAGTTGTGGGATTATTTCAGCTCATTCATTCTGTAAATAGTTTTGATCTTGCAAAAAAAATATCAGAATGTTGCATCAGAGAAAATCTAAAACAAGATGTGTTACTTCAGGTAAATACTTCCGATGAAGCACAAAAACATGGATTTACAAAAGAACAATTGTTGCATGATATCGAAAAAATTATTGAGTTAGAAGGTATACGTGTACGAGGATTAATGACTATGGCAGCGTTCATGGATACGAAGTCAGAAATAGAACGAGAACGCACGCGCACATCTTTTAAACTTCTTTCAGATCTGAAAAAGAAGTTGTGTGAAAAATATCCAAAAGAACTTTCTCAATTTCTAGAGCTTTCTATGGGTATGTCACAAGATTACGATATAGCAATTGAACAAGGGGCGACAATTCTTCGTATTGGGTCACACATTTTCAGAGAAAGTCGAGGTTGAAAATGTCCTTAGAGTCGATTAAATTTCTCTTTATAAAATATTTAAATTCAGTATATTACGAATAAAGCATAAAAATAAAAAATTAAATTTATTGCAAATTTCAAGTTGAATCTTTGATACTCTCGGGCGTTTTCAACGCTCGGAGGTCTTCAATGATAAAGAATATCCCAACAAAAATCGCA
>JBDHQC010000099.1:0-7232 GCA_039806815.1 Parachlamydiales bacterium | reverse complement strand
CGATGAATTTATCGTGACGCATTCGCGAATTTCGCATTTTTTCCCGATATTGATAAATGTCTTTTCGCCGCGATATTTAAGGTCTTGTGTTTTTGAACCAATAACTGCCTGAGGCCAGATTACCGTTCCTTGTCCAATAGTGGTATAGCCATCGATGCAAACATGGGATTTAATAGTGACGTCGTCTTCGATACAGACGTTTTTGTAAATTACAGAATACGGGCCAATCGCGACGTTCTTTCCGATACGGGCACCAGGCTCTATTATTGCTGTAGGATGAATGTTACTCATTGTACATAACTCGCATCTTATTGTTCAAAGAAGGATCTGTTGCCTTAAATTTGTTTTTTATCGACAAGAGCATAACCGATTTCGGCTTCAACGGCTGTCTTGTCATTAACAATCGCTCGCACGCGAACCTTACCACCTTTGCTGCTCAAATGCATGCCTTCGGCTTTCAGGAGCAATACATCTCCTGGTCGAACAGGATGGCGAAATTTTGCGTTTCCAATATTTAAAAGGACTGCAATTTTATCAGAATTGCCCTTCAGGTGAATTAAAATTCCCCCTGTTTGTGCTAGAGCTTCTAAAATCAAAACTCCAGGCATAATAGGCGCATCTGGAAAATGACCAGTAAAAAAGTGCTCGTTAAACGTCACATTTTTTTGTCCAGTTATCATGTCCTTTTCTAGATCAAAGTCTATGATTCTGTCAACGAGAAGGAATGGATATCGATGAGGTAATATTTTCATGATATCTTTTACTTCTATCGGCGTTGTTGGTATAGCTACTGATGATGAACAACAAGACATTACATATTCTCCATGGAGATGTGATTGAACAATTTCTTTGCAAACTTGTAATTGGTTGCATGCCCAGATCGTATGGCAATAATATGGCAAGAAAGGTTCATTCCGATCAAGGAAAGATCGCCAATAAGGTCTAAAATTTTATGCCGAACCATTTCATTTGGGAAAAACACTCCCCCTTTTGATATGACGGCATCATCCTTAATACAAACAGAATTATCGAGGCTTGCTCCCTTAATTAACCCCTTATCGATTAAAAAAGACAACTCTTCATAAAGGGCAAACGTCCTACATGGAGCAATTTCTTTTTTAAAATTTTCTGTATTTACAAGCAAAGAATGAAATTGAGTTCCTAATGCTTTTGATTGTGGATAGTGTAAGGTATAACTAATTCTATAATCATCAGAAGGAATGGCGACGATCTGAACGTCTTTTTCAGAAAATGAAACCGGGTTTTTCAAAAATACAAGAGGGCTAATTGCAGATTGCTCGTGTAAACCTACTTTTTCGATCATGTCGACAAAGACGTCAGAACTGCCGTTTCCTGCAGGAGGTTCTATCCCTGAAAGTTCGATGCACAAATTATCTATTTCAAATGCTTTAATGGCAGCAAGTACATGTTCTACAGTATATATTTTCACATCGCCAAGAGCAATATTTGTACTTCGGGAAGTATCGAAAACGTATTCAATAGTTGCAGGAACTACCGGCGCATCTTTAAGATCTGTCCTTTTGAAGAATATGCCGGAACCTTCTTTTGCAGGACAAAAGCGCATATGAACTTCTTGTCCGGTATGTAAACCGATTCCAGAAAATTCTTGAGGACTTGCAATCGTTTTTTGCTTGCGCAAGTACGAATTTTTTTTCGTTGCAAGGTCTATAGGAACTTCGGCCATTTTTACGTTCATAAAGTCACACTTACTTCATTTTTAGATTTTCCATAATTGTACCATCGACGAAATGGTTTATGGGAAAGTTGAAAAGGCCGTACTCTTTTCCCATTGAGACATTCGTTTTTGCAACAGCCGGAATGTGCCTTTAAACAGTCCGAACAGCATAAGAACAATTCATTACAATCCATATTTGCACAATTGTAATAGACATCACAAGGTTTTTTGCAATGGTGGCATTCTCCAATAATGGGAGCTTCCTCGTTACTTAATGGAATTGTCATTCTATCGTCAAAAACGAAAAGCTTTCCCTGCCAATGGCTGGATTTTTCTTCTTTTCCGTAAGAAATAATTCCACCTTTCAACTGAACGACATTCGTAATTCCTGCTTCATGTAAATATGCAGAATACACTTCACAGCGAATGCCACCAGTACAACACATCATGACTTTCGTATCTGTTCCTTCTATACGCTCTTTCAACTTTTTAGTATATTCCTGAACTTTTTTAAACGTATCATAAGGAATTAATTCAGCATTTTCAAAATGCCCGACTTTCCATTCATAATCATTGCGAACGTCAATGACAATTTTTTTCTGATTTTCGTCTTCTAAAAGTCTTTTCCATTCAGCAGGGGTGACGAATGGGGCCATTTTAGAAATATCGACAGGGCATCCAAGAGCTACGAGTTCTTTTCGAACTTTTACTGTCAGTTTTGCAAAAGCATGTTCGTGATACTCGTGGTCTTTGAACTCTATTCCTGTAAAGCACGATCTTTTTTTCATCCAATTCACATATGCTTGTGCATTTGGAATTAAGGCACTTATCGTACCATTTATTCCACGTTCTGAAATATAGATACGACCTTTTGCATTCAGAGACTGAAGTTGTTTTTTTTGCGACAAGACTTCCAAATGTGGATTTTCAATATCAGTAAAACAATAATATGAGAGTATGAGGTACTGAGGGGCACATTCTTCTTTCATACTGCAAAACTCACTTCCCTAATAGTTTTCCAAAAAAGTTCTGAAGACAAGAAGTATATATGTTTTATCTTTTGATGCAAAGAAACTTTCAAACTTTGTAAATTTATTGTGAAAATAGTGGCAAAAATACTCTCCTTCTGACATGCTCAAGGCTACTTTACATTTTTCATATTAGGGATTAAATCAATGAAAGAATTAATTTCACACGTAGACGACGACAACTTTCAAGAAACAATTAAAAATGGTCTTGTGTTGATAGACTTTTTTGCAGATTGGTGTGGGCCCTGCCGAATGCTCACTCCAATTTTGGAAGCACTCGCATCTGATATGAAAGAACAGCTTACCGTTGCAAAACTCGATGTAGATCACGCACAAAAGACTACGAGCTCCTTCCAAATCACGTCAGTTCCCACGTTAATTCTTTTTAAAAATGGCCAAGAAGTCAATCGCATTGTTGGACTGAAAGATCTGGAAGCTCTTAAAAAAATTGTTTCAGAGTCTCTTTAAAGATATGTTTTTATCCTTGCCAATTTTTTTGGCAAGGTTTTTTATTCTCAAAATCTGTTTCAACAATCAATCGTGACGGAACACTCAAAAATTCTTGATCCAATAAAATAGACTTTCGATTTATTTCGACGTTTTCAAGTGAAGTTATTATTGCGAAATTTGTCTGTAGATAACCACTTCGAGGTATCTTCATATAACTTTTTTATAAAGATTGAATAAATAACTATATGGTAGGCTTGAACAAAAAAAATGTCTTTTGCTAATTGGCAAAAGACATTTTTTTGAAAGAATTATGCGTCGCCCTCTTCTTCCGGCATATTATAGGGAGGATTGTCTTGAGAATCAAAAGTAAATTCCTCTGTCTCATCATCTGGATCATAATCTGCTTGCGCTAGATCTTCTTGAAATTGATCTTCGTCATCAAATCCATCGATTTCAGAAAGTTGTTTTTCTGCATCTTTTTCTTCTTGAGTTTTAGGCTTTAGACCTACAACTTCTACATCAAAAATCAAAAGTGCATTTGGCTGCATTTGACCGGAAAGACCATATCCGAGATCTGGATGGATGAAAATTTTTCGCTTTTCACCTACTTTCATCCCCATAACGCCTTTTCTAAACCCTGGAATAGTTTGGTTTAAGGAAAGTGCAATAGGTTCTTGATTATCATCTGATTGCCCGAAAACAGTATTGTCGACATACGTTGCTTTGTAACGGATTTGAGGGTTTGTATCCTCTGTTACTGGCTCGCCGTTGCCTTCTTTGAGGACTTGATACTGAAGTTTACCGGGTTCTACGATGACAACACCTTGAACATTTTCGTTTTTCTTTAAGAAATCTTCTGCAGTTTGAAGATTTTTTGAAGCTAAATCTTGAAATGCATATTCGCTGATAAGACGAGCTGTTTGCTCGAATTGCTTTTCTGTCATAGGACTTGGCTTATTTGCCTTTGCATCCTGAATCCCTTGAATGACTGCATCGATATTGAGTCTCAATGCTGGACTGTCGAGATTTTTATAGATCAAGTGACCATAGGCCTCAGAAATTTTCTTTATACTTTCAGGGGCAAACAATTCTTCTTTTGTTGGCTTTTTTTGTTCAGAATCGTCTTTTTTTGCAGTTTTATTAGCTGCATCATCTGCAAATAAACCTACAGTTCCGATAGCCATTCCAGCAAAAGCTAACTTTAAGAGACACTTTTTCCAAGACATAATTTACTCCTATCTAATTTCATTTTTTGCCGTTGAAAGAACGGCAAGTTTGAGTTCATCTAACTGCATTTTCGAAACTTGTGATGGTGCATCCATCATGAGGTCTTGTGCTTTTAACGTTTTTGGAAAAGCTATCACATCGCGGATATTTTCTGTATTACTCAAAATCATGGTTATGCGATCAAGTCCGAGGGCTATTCCAATATGTGGAGGTGTTCCGAATGTCAAAGCTTCGACAAAAAAGCCAAATTTTTCTTTGATTTCATCCTGCGTCAACCCCAAAATTTCAAAGATCTTTGCCTGAAGGTCTCCATTGTGGATACGTTGTGAGCCAGATGCTATTTCATATCCGTTGAGAACAAGATCATAACTTGCAGAACGCACTTTTAAAGGATCCTGAGTAAGAAGATGGAGATCATCTCTATGAGGATGCGTAAAAGGATGGTGTTCGCTTTCTAATCTCTTTTCGTCTTCATTCCAGGTAAACAAAGGAAAATCTGTAACCCATAAAAATTCATAAGTATTTTCAGGGATGAGATTCAGATCCTTTGCAATCTTTCTTCGCAAATGATCGAGGACCTGATTTGTCTTTTTATATGCACCTGCGATGATGAAGGAACAATCTCCTTCTTGCATACCGAGTCTTTCGAACCACAGATCGTGATCTTGTTCCTGGATATATTTTGCAATACTCGAGCTCAGTTTTCCTTCGTTTCTTTTCAACCATACAAGACCTTGGGCTCCTAATTGAGAACAAAAGGTCGTGTATTGGTCGATATCTTTTCTCGATAGTTTTGCGCCATTTTTTACACAAAATCCTTTTATGATACCGCCATTTGCTAAAATTGTATGAAAAATCTGAAATTCTGATTTTTTCGCAAGGTCTTCAAGGCGATGAAAAGCACATCCAAACCGAAGATCGGGCTTGTCTGTGCCATATAATTCCATGCATTTTGCATGGGTCATGCGTTTGAATGGTATTTGAATTAATGCACCTATTGTCTTTTCAAAAGTATGGCACATTAATTTTTCGATAATGGGAAATAGCACGTCCTCAGTTGCAAAGCTCATCTCGATATCGATCTGAGAAAACTCCGGCTGTCGTTCTGCTCTTAAATCTTCATCTCTAAAACAGAGGGCTATTTGAAAGTATCGATCAAGGCCGCCGATCATGAGCAACTGCTTGAACATTTGTGGAGATTGGGGAAGAGCATAAAAATTCCCCTGATGAATACGCGAAGGGACTAAATAATCCCTTGCTCCTTCAGGAGTGGATTTTCCTAAAATTGGCGTGACAACCTCTACAAATTGCTCGGAGTCCAAAAATTTGCGAACTTCCAGCACAGCTTTATGCCGAAGCTGCAAATTATCTAAAATTTTTCCTTTTCTCATATCGAGGTAGCGATATTTCAAGCGAAGTTCTTCGTTAATTTCGCACTGCTCTTCTGCTATTTGGAAAGGGGCAATTTGTGCTTTTGAAAGTACTTCTATCGAATCTGCCACAATTTCGATTTGCCCTGTCTTCATGTTAGGGTTCGGATCTTGTCTTCGTGCAACTTGTCCTTTAATGCAAATCACCCATTCCAGCTTTAGCTCTTGTGCCTGTTTATAGGCTTTTTCCGTTTTCACGGGATCGAGAATGATTTGTGTAATTCCGAATTTATCGCGAAGGTCGATAAAAATTAAATTACCTAAGTCTCGTGTCTTATTTACCCAGCCACAAAGAACTACCTTTTGCCCGATATGTTCTTGTCGAAGATCGCCACATGAATGCGATCGAAGAAAATTTGTCATAATTATTTCATTTTTTTTGTATTAAATCAGAAAAATAGTCCTGAATCTAGCCTTGCGCGTTTTTCTGGCCAGAAAAACGTCCTGAGTTGTTGTTCATCGACCGTGCAGGTATTTTTTGTAGCCATTTCTTTGAGTTCAAACCTCTGAGATTTCAATTCCTCATCGCCAATAACAAGGGCATACTTTGCATTTGAAGCGCTTGCTTTTTGCATTATATTTTTTAATTTTCTTTCGCTTGTATCGACAAAGCAGGAAATCGATTCTTTGCGAAGATGCAAAGCAAGTTTCAAACAATAGCGCATAGCTTCAGGTCCGAGAGGAATAATATACAACTGAATCGCATAAGTTGGAATTGTTTCGAGTTGCTTTTGATGAACGAGAGCTTGAATGATGCGCTCGATTCCTGTTGAAAAACCGATAGAAGGAAGATCAGGTCCTGACAACATTTTCAAAAGGCCGTCGTAACGTCCACCGGCACCGATTGTGTTTTGAGCCCCGAGCTGCCCTGAAGTTATTTCGAACACTGTGCGATTGTAGTAATCAAGTCCGCGGACGAGATTTTTATTAAATTGAAAAGGAATGCCAAAATCGCCGAGGAGTTCAAGAACTCTTGAAAAGTGCTTTTCACACTCCGGCGTCAAAAATTCACGCATCGAAGGTGCTTTTTCAATAACGAGTCTGTCATCCGGGTCTTTTGAGTCCAAAATGCGAAGTGGATTTTTTTCAAAGCGAATCCTACTATCCTCAGAAAGTTGTGCGATATAAGGCTGTAGGTAAGATTTTAAAGCAGCTCTATATTTACTTCTTGCTTGATCGCAACCAAGTGTATTTATATGAACGGTAAGATTTGTAAGGCCGATTTTCTCATATAGGCCATACAGCATCTGAATCGTTTCGGCATCAGTTTCGGGCTGCCCTTCTCCTACGATCTCAACGCCAAACTGATGGTGCTGTCGATAACGTCCCGATTGGGGTCTTTCGTAACGAAACATTGGTCCAATGTAGTAATAGCGATATGGACCTGGTTCATTTGCGAGT
>JBDHQC010000098.1:0-7355 GCA_039806815.1 Parachlamydiales bacterium | reverse complement strand
GATAGCCAACAAGCCCAGTATTTAGCGACTTGTTATATACGCTCAATGAAGCTTGCAGTGTATTCTGCAGATAATATTGGACATTACGGATTATCTTTAGACCATTATACCCACTTTACAAGCCCCATTCGACGCTATATCGACACGATTATTCATAGGCTCTTGTTTGGAGATAACATTGAAAAGCACGTTGTAGATGATATTTGCCAACGGGCATCAGAACGAGAACGAATATCAGCAAGAGCAGAATCTTCTGTTATGTTTTTAAAGAAACTTCGTCTCATCGATGCCATATGTAAAAAAAATCCAGAACGCGTATTTGAAGCAATCATTACAAAAGTAAAACCTCATGGTATATACTTTGATGTAATGGAATTTATGACCGAAGGGTTTTTGCACGTATCAGAGCTGGAAAATGATTATTACATTTTCGAAGAAAAAACCCATATGCTGTATGGAAAATACGAAGGTGGGACATTTATAGTCGGTGAAAAAATTAACGTCATAAAAGATCAGATCGATCTTGTCACACAAGAAGTAACATGGATGCTTGCACCCCAATCGTATGAGCCATCAATTAGAAAAAAAACCAAAAAAGCTCATCGAAAAAAGAGAAAAAGCAAAGAAAAAAAATGACTCGTTTTGATTCAGAACGCATTCGTTCACTTATAAAAGAAAAAAAGGCAATTTTAGTAGACATTCGCGAAAAAGCCGAATGGGATATTGACCATATTTCAATTGCTGTACACTTTCCATTAAGCACCTTACTAAAAAGCCCTCCCCCTTCAGATTTTAAAAAATTTGACACCGTATTTCTTCATTGTCAAAAGGGAGGACGAACGCTCATTGCTCAAAAACATCTTTCCTCTTACCTACAAAACATCGAGCCTCTTTTGGTTCCATATGACGTATTAAAAAATGAACTGTCGTAAATTACCTTTAGAATATTACTTAAATGACGATGTTGTCGCCATCTCAAAAGATCTCCTTGGGAAGGTACTTGTCACTCATATAGACGGTATTACGACTAAGGGCTGCATAATTGAAGTAGAAAGTTATAAAGGGCCGGAGGATAGAGCATCTCATGCTTATAATATGCGAAGGACTTTGCGAAATGAGGTCATGTATCACGAAGGTGGAATTGCATACGTATATATCTGTTATGGCATGCACCATCTTTTTAATATTGTGACGAATAAAAAAGAAATACCACATGCTATCCTTTTAAGATCCATATACCCTCTCATTGGTATCGAACACATGCTCAAGAGAAGAAATCTTGTAAAAACTGATAAAAAACTTGCCATTGGCCCATCAAATGCGGCAAAATGTCTTGGAATCTCCAAAGCTCATAACGGATATAGCCTTATCACATCAGATTGTATATGGCTCGAAAACATCGGCATACAATTTCATGAATCTGAAATTCAATCCAATGAACGAATTGGAATCGACTATGCAGGACCGGATGCAAAATTACTCTGGAGATTTTTCGTATCTTCTGATTGTATGAAAAATAAACTTTAGGTTTATGGAATGAAAAAATATTTTGTCACAGGGCTTATAGTCCTTCTTCCTTTAGCTCTTACATTTTGGATTGTCTCGTTCATCATTGGCGTTTTAACAGATCCATTTTTAGGTGCTGCACGAAGCATCCTCGAGACTTTAGGAGTAAAAAAGGCCCATTTCTTTTTTCTTTCCTCTGAACAACTGTTTGATTATCTGAGCAAGATTCTCGTTTTAGTATTTTTAGTCGCATTTATTTCCTTAATAGGGTGGATAGGTAGATACTTTTTCATCACCTATATCTTCAAAATTGGCGATGCTATTTTGCATAAAATCCCTCTCATTAGCACAGTTTATAAAACCTCTCAAGAGTTCATTCAAACCATTCTTACGTCGACGAATAAATCGTTTAAACAAGTTGTATTAGTCCCATTTCCCCATAAAACTGCCTTGAGTATTGGTCTTGTCACTCGAGATGATATGGAAGTTGATAACAGGGTTGCCGTCTTTGTTCCTACCACGCCAAACCCTACCTCTGGATTTTTGATTTTGTTTTCAAAAGACGAAATCACACCAATTGATATGAAAGTAGAAGAAGCCATGCGATATATTATTTCATGCGGCGTACTCTTAACACCAATACGGCCAATGAAAGACTTACCCAAATGAAAAAGTATTTTGTTTCAGGAATTGCCACACTTTTTCCAATAATTATTACTTGTGTTGTGATAACATTTTTCATAAAATTTATTACTAAACCTTTTATTGCATGCGTTCAAGAATTTCTTATTTACTGTAACTTCCTACCAAATGGGATATGGATTTTTTCTCAAAAAGCAATTCTTCCACTGACAAGCACATTCGTTGTATTATTTCTTCTTGTTGCAAGTATATTTTTTTTAGGAGTCCTCGCTCAATATTTTTCGCCTCACCCTTTTTTAGCACTCTGTGATAAGACCCTTCGTTCGATTCCAATATTTCGAAAAATATATTCTGCCTGTAAAGATTTCATCGATGCATTTTTTCACGATAGATCAAACGCATTTGAAAGCGTCGTCATTGTTCCTTATCCTACTGAAAATGACGAAGCCCTCGGCCTTGTAACAGGTCATTCTGTTATTGGCTCTGAAGAATTCGTTTCAGTTCTTATCCCTGGAAGCCCAAATCCCACAATTGGATATGTTCTCTTTTTAAAAAAAGAAGTAATAAAATATACGGACATTCGTATTGAAGACGCAATGAAGTATATTGTCTCATGTGGTGTTACAAAAAATTTTTCAATTAATATATTTTCTACCAATAAAACGTGAATTTTTTTATTATTTAACTCAATTTGAAAGAAAATTACGATTAAAGCCCTGTAGAAATTCTTTATGATGCAAGGAAATTGAAGGGAAACGTCTCGATTAATTTGATATCAAAGAATTATAAGAAAAATCTTACCATTAATTGTCAGCAAATCGAATTAATTAATTTAATAATAAATTAGGTGGTTGTGATGAATTCCGGAATAATAATTGTTTACGATCGACCGGGTTGCGGTCCTATCTGTGTGGATAATACTATTGCACAATTACAAAGAGTTTCAGACGATAGAGCACTTGTTGTGAAGCGTTATTCTGAATGTTCAGATCCTTTCAATTCAAGAGAAGTAAAACTTTTTACGATTCCAGGCGGTAATGCTGCTCTCATGCAAAAAGATGTTTTATTTTCCGAAACCGTAGAAAAAGTACAAAAAATCGTTCAAATAGATGGTGTTTCTTATTTAGGTATTTGTGCAGGAGCAATTGAAGCTTCAAAAGACTACTCCATTTCACAATTTAAGATGTATGAAGGTGGGGTGCTCAGCAAAGAATCGATTCCCTATACTCCAATGCTTAATCTCTATTCCGGGTCAAGCGTATTGGTTCCTCAACAATCTGATCGAGTAGGACTTTGTACTTCGCAAGAAGTTATTAGTAAATATACTTTTTCTGCAAAATTAGTGGAATTGACAGGCTGTTATTTCCCAAATCCGGAACAAATACCGGATACCGAAGTTATATTAGAATATACGCAAGACTGCCAAAGAGAATATTCTTTTTACGCTGATTTTTCTTATCTCCATAAAGGAAATAATTCTGCTTGCGCAATTAAACACAAATCTCAAAACGGCACAATTGTCTTAAGTGGCGCACATCCTGAGCTCGGAGAACGAGCTATCATGAAAATCAGTGAAAGTTTCGGCACCAACGAGAAAAAGAAAAATGCCTTTCAGACGGTCGCATCTGAAATTGCCCCATATGATAAAGAACGCGATGAGATTATGGGGCTTTTTTTAAGAGAGCTTTCTATTCCTACAAAGCAGAACTAGTTCTTTCATAGACTTTTCTAGAAATTGCAAGAGAACTCCTTGCTTGAGGCGATTTTTCGGCGACAGTAGTCCATGGAAACTTATCCAAGCCAAACACGTTTTTTTCTTTGAAAATTTGCTGAATTCGATAGCATTCTTTTTGGTCTTTTTTTTGTTTCTCAAGTCGCAGTTCTTTTCTTTTCGCTTTTAGTTTTGAAGGCATGCTTTTTCCATCAGTATCTAATGTCGCTTCGATATGCGAATGTATAGCAGATTGTAAGGCATTTCTCTTCTTTTCTTGATCAGGAGAAAGTACATCAGATGGCGCAATTTTATCATCTAATACGCTTGAAACAACTTCCGGATACTTCAATATCTTTGAAATACCAAGAAACGTCGATAGAGGCTTTTGGCAGAATTTTTCATTTAATAAATGAGATTCAGTGCTTTCGAGAACTTTTACAGCTTCTGCTTTTGTTCGTTTGATTCGGAGCAACTCTTTACAACTAAGAGCTTCTTTCCCTTTATTTTGTTCATTAATTTGAGTAGATGCTTCTTGATGATTTTTATTTTCAATCTTCATATTAAAAACCCAATTTTATTTGCTGTATTATATATTTTATTGTTAAAAAATGCAAACTCTATATTTAAAAAAAACAACTTTATGTTAGGTTAAAAAAAACCGTTTAGTGGTATTTTCATTGAATTTGCCGGGAGAAGAAATTCTATGACCGGGCAGTCACTCAGAGAGCAAAACAAAATGAACACGTTTATACATGTTTTTAGGAACAGTCGAGAAAAGAAATTGCAAAAACGTGTTTGGAATTTTTTCAGTCTCTCTTTGCGATTCCAGAAAAAAATCTCGAAATACTTTGCGAAAAGCAGATTCGGTCAATTTACCGGACGATTCTTATCTTGAAAGTTTTATCGAGCATATCTCGGCTGTTAAGTTTCGAAGGACAGGATGAGAAGACACCGTAGTGCCTGCAAACCCTTTATCTCAAGAAAGACTCGAAAAAATTAAGAAAAAAGTCCAACAAATCCCAATATTGTTCACAAAACAAACTTAATTATCAGATAAAATTTTCTTGCCAATAAGTAACTCCATACGCTATTGTCTTTAACAAGAAACCTGGAGTATTTCAATTCTCCCATCTTATACGCTCAATACTATTCTTTTTTAAAATATTTTTTTCACATTTTCATTTCTTTGGAGCAATACATGATTGAAGGACAAAGCAAGGCACGCTTTTTTTCAAATAAAATGGGATTTATCCTCTCAACAGCAGGTTCTGCCATTGGACTTGCCAACATTTGGAAATTCCCCTATGTCGTCGGCGAATTTGGCGGAGGCGGGTTTATTCTTTTGTATTTCTTTTTCCTTCTCATGATTGGATTTCCTGCATTCTTTTCAGAAATTCTCATAGGAAAAATTACACAAAAAAGACCGGATGGTGCCTTTAGAGAACTTTCAAAATCGAAGATTTGGGAAAAGATTGGTTCTGGTACTATGTGGACCGGGTTTTTAGTAAGCTCATTTTATAGTGTAGTTGCAGGGTGGATTCTTGGATATCTCTATGAAGCACTGTCCGGAAATCTCTTACATATCCAAACAATACCTACTGCTCATGGCCATTATCTTTCTTTAATGGAACAACCATTTTGGGGTCTTTTTTTTCATTTTCTCTTTGCTTTGGTATGCCTTTGGTTTTTACTCGGAGGAATACGCAAAGGGATTGAAAAATGCAATAAAATTTGTATGCCAATCTTTTTTGTCGTTCTTTCTTTACTCCTCCTATGGTCATTTACCCTTCCTACAGCAAAAGAAACTGCCAATTTTTTCTTCCAGTGCAACTTTTCTAAAATAACACCTCAAGCTGTGATCATTGCACTTGGGCATGCTTTTTTTACCTTAAGCGTTGGCCAGGGAACTTTAGTGACGTACGGAAGCTATTTAAAACCCCACAGTAAAATTCTCTCGAGTGCATCCGTCGTTGTACTCACTGACACAATCGTCTCCTTGACATCTGCTTTTTGCATATTGAGCATTGTATCTTTTGGAAATCAGAACATTCAATTTGGGCCAGGTCTCATTTTTGAAACTCTACCTACAATATTTTCCAAAGTCACAGGCGGCTATGCCCTCAGTTGCGGATTTTTTTTCCTGGTCTTTATTGCAGCTTTGACATCGCAAGTTTCTGCTCTAGAGCCTCTCATTGCCCATATCACAGAAAAATTTTCTCTCTCTCGAAAAACTTCCGCAGCTCTTGTCGTAATTACTTCGTTTCTTTTAGGCATACCATCGAGTCTTTCTCAAAGTACTCTTTCATCACTTACCTTTTTTGGAAATACGTTTTTTGACATTATGAATTTTACGACCACGTCCATACTCGTTCCACTTGGAGGGCTTTCTTCTGTTCTTCTTTTGGGTTGGAAGTTTGGGGTGCATAAAGCTTTTGAACACTTAACGCAAGAAGAGATCCATTACCTGCAAAGGCGTTCGATTATAAAAAAATATTTTTTAATCTCGATTGCTTACATTGCCCCAATTTTTATCGTTTTTGTCTTCGCTCATGCAATTGGCATTTTATAATAAATCTCTCTTGAAACCATATAGCCGATCGTGTATAGTATACCCAAAAAGGAGCAATCCAATGGTTCGACTTAGCAAACAAACGCGAGACAGACAACTGTGCCCTCGACGTAATAAAGCGCCCGCAAAAAAAACCGGTCCGCAAAAAGATAATCTAAAACTCGGATACAAACAACATCCCAATGCTCTTGAAGGAGAATTGGCAAATGTCTGTTACATCCCAAAAATGTGAGTTTACCAATGTCTAGACACCCAAGTTTTGGAAAAGCAAATAAAAACGTAAAGAAAAGAAATGTTTTGAAGCGCTTCGAACGCATCGATGTGCTCAAAAAACTCGGCAGATGGAGTCAAGAGTCGAAACAAAAAGTTACGGGTCTTCCAAAAACACCTGCTGTTCAATAACTTTTATTGTTTCCCGGCATTTATTCCGGGAGACGCCTAATTACCCTACCGTGAAAATATACATCAAAAATCAACAAAAAGACTTGCGATTTACAAACTGCAAAAAACAGGTACGTCTAATCGTCGAATCAGTTTTACAAGTTGAAAACGCAAAAGCTGACGAACTTTCTTTGTTTTTTGTCTCCGATCGAAAGATGAAACAGATCCATCTTGAATTTTTCCAAGATCCAAGCTCCACAGACTGCATGTCTTTTCCAATAGATGAGCCAACCTCTCAAGAATACTGCGTGCTTGGCGAAATCTTTGTATGCCCATTGACTGCCATTTCCTTTAGTCAAAAGCGAAATAAAAACCCCTACATAGAAGCCACTCTTTACATTGTTCATGGACTTTTACATCTTCTTGGGTATGATGACCAAGATACAAAATCAAGAAGAAAAATGCGTCAAAAAGAACGAAAATGCATGAAAATACTTGAATCAAAAGGTTATCTTTTGTCTTGATAGTACTTTGCGAGGATAA
>JBDHQC010000097.1:0-7405 GCA_039806815.1 Parachlamydiales bacterium | reverse complement strand
GGTGCCTTTTGTGTAAGAACTAAAGAGCCTACATGTTTTCTTTTTTATTCACTAAAAACTTTTTGATTCTGCTTTCAATCTCTCAATTCTTTTAAGCGTCAGACTTTTTCAACAACGCCATGTGCTTGAACTCATATATTTTACCCTATAATTAAATTATTAAGGCATAGTTAATTTATATAATACCTCCCATGAGTTTATTATATCACAATAATCAATAAAATAATGCAAAAGACAAGGAGAGCTTCTTTAAAAAACTCCTCACATTTTTAATTATTATACAGGCAATACGATTGAGGGGAAGAGTTCTTTGAGTAAAGTTACTTCTATTGGCGAGAGCTTATCGAAGAAAGCAGTGGCTTGGGAAAGCTGTGTTTGAACAGTTTGTAATTGGGTTTGTAAAGGAGTAAGCTGGGCTTGTAGAGAGCTAATTGAGTTTTGATCTGCTACAACTTGAGCCTGAAGAGCTGTTTGATTTGCTATATCTGTAGCCAATTGTCCTTGTAAGGTAAGCACTGTTTGATTATCAGCAGCAAGAGAAGTTTGTGCTGTTTGAAGATCTAAATTGTATTGATCTAATTGGCTTTGTAAGGTTTGTTGCGTTGCATTTAGAGCATCAATTTCCCCTTGTAAAGTGCTTTGTTGTAGTAAGAGAGGTTGAAGAGTTGCTAAAACTCCCGCTAATTGGCTTCGAAGAGCTATGACTTCTGATGGTTCCGTTGGGGTTGGGGTTCCTCCTCCGCCAGGGGGTTGTGTGCCTGAAGGTGGTTGTGTGCCTGAAGGTGGTTGTGTAGGAGCTGGAGTTCCCCCTGTTCCTCCTGACGTCAGAGCATCGATTTGTGCTTGAATTGAAGCTGCCTGAGCTTGTAAAGGAGCTATTTGATTATTAGTTAAATCCGTTAATTGTGCAGTCCATGTTGCCAATTGTGTAGCATTTGTATTCATTTGGTCGGTAACACTTGTTATATTACCGTTCAGGGATGTAATGGTTCCGTTTAATGATGTTATATCAGCATTAACAGTATCTAACTGTGAATTAATAGAATTTATATCGATACCAATAGCATCAATTTGAGAGGTGAGATTTCCAATATCAGTATTCAATGAGCTTATTTGTTGGTTGATTGCATCGATTTGAGCATTCAATGCATCAATTTGTGCAGGATCTGTTTCTAGGGCTGTTATATACCCCGAAGCAGATACCCCATATTTTGCAGATAATATCTTTAAGAAATTATTTTCTAGAGAGCCGATACTTGCATTTAGTTTTGCAAGTAATTCCGGGTGATCTTTAAGAATCACTTCAAGCCTTTGAATTCTCGTATAGGCTTCTTGAAGTTCTTCTTCAGCATTATTTAGTTTTTTTATGCTTGCATGAACGATATTGGGCATCTCAGGGACGCCACCAATATTTGATGATCCCGTGCACATATTATTAAACCTCTTATTAATTAATAAAGAGAACTATTAATATTGGTGCCAGGTTAGATTATAAGACCTCCTTTTTAAATTATTATAGCATATTAAAGAATTAATTTGATATTATTCAAATACTTTTTTTAAAGAATAAAACCCGTCTCCTAGGACGGGTAAAGTACTTAAAGTGATATTTACGAAGCTTTGGAATTTTGTACGTAGTCTCTGTGAATGACAGGAGGTTTTTTCTCCGTTATGGTCTCTTTTTCGATAATGACTTCGCGTATAGTGTCATCCGTTGGCACTTCAAACATGAGATCTTGCATGATATGCTCTAAGATGAGACGAAGTGCTCTTGCCCCTGTTCCTGCATCGTGTGCTTTTTGGGCTATTGCATGGAGTGCTTCATCGGTTATTTGGAGATTGACTCCTTCCATCTCAAACAATGCCTTAAATTGCTTTACAATTGCGTTTTTCGGCTTTATGAGGATGGAAACCAGGTCTTCTTGCGAAAGTTCATTACAGTTTGCAATGCAATTAAAACGACCGACAAATTCGGGAATCATCCCAAATTGAATGAAATCTTCTGGTTCTACTTTACTCAAGAGAGCATTCTTTTGAGTAAGATCTATAGATAAAGGATTTTGATCTGCCCCAAATCCTATAGTCGATTTGCCAAGGCGTTTTGCAATCATTTTGTCGAGATTGACAAAAGCCCCACCTGCAATAAAGAGAATATTTTCCGTGTTTACCCGAATATACTCTTGATTTGGGTGTTTACGGCCTCCCTTTGGTGGAACATTAGCAATTGTTCCTTCTACGATTTTCAATAGGGCTTGTTGCACCCCTTCGCCTGAGACATCTCGAGTTATGGAGACGTTTTGCGTAGTCCTATGTATTTTGTCGATTTCATCGATGTAGATAATGCCTTTTTCTGCCCGCTCGACGTCAAAGTCGGCATTTTGCAAAAGTCTGAGGATGATGTTTTCGACATCTTCTCCGACGTACCCTGCTTCTGTCAATGTCGTGGCATCGCAAATTGCAAAAGGGACGTCTAAAATATCTGCAAGAGTTCGAGCTATGAGCGTTTTGCCAGATCCCGTAGGTCCAAAAAGAAGAACGTTCGATTTATTAAACTGAACATCGCCTGCCTCATATTTTTTCGTAACGCGCTTATAGTGGTTGTAGACCGCCACTGAAATCATTCTTTTACAAGCTTCTTGGCCTATAATGTATTCGTCAAGTCGCGCCTTGATTTCCTTTGGCTTGAGGATCTTTGGTTCAAAGTGTGAAGGTGCCTTTTTTTCAAGGATCCCATTGCAAAGCTGTATGCATTTATCGCAAATGTATACGTTTGGCCCTGCAATCAGCTTTTCTACGAGATCTTCCGGTCGTCCACAAAATGAGCAACAGGCAGCTTCTTTTTCAGGAGTATTTTTTTTTGTCATATCTTGTTTTCAACCTTGTTCAAGGAGATGGCATTGGAGAGGGAGTATCCTTTTTCTTCGGGATAAGAACCTCATCAATCATTCCATACTCTATAGCTTCTTCAGGACTCATGAAAAAGTCTCGTTCTGAGTCTTCTTTAATTTTTTCAATTGTTTGGCCCGTATGTTCAGAAAGAATTAAGGCATTTCGCTCTTTCGTGTAAATGATTTCTTTTGCTTGAAGAGCTATGTCCTCAGACGTTCCTATAATTCCTCCCCAGGGCTGGTGAATCATTACACGGCTATTGGGAAGAGCAAATCGTCGTCCCTTTGTTCCTGCACACAGTAACAAGGCTCCCATGGAAGCTGCTTGTCCTATGCAATAGGTATTTACGTTGCATCCTAAGTATTTCATCGTATCGTAGATCGCAAGGCCTGCTGTTACATGGCCACCGGGGGAGTTAATATAGAGGTGAATATCCTTTTTGGGATCTTCCATTTTCAAAAATAAGAGCTGTGCTACGATGACATTTGCAGATATATCTGTAAGATCTGTTCCAATAAATATGATTCGGTCTTTTAAAAGACGCGAATAGATATCCATGACGCGTTCTCCACGTCCTGTATCTTCAATGACGTATGGCGTTAATGAGCCTCGAGGTTGGGGTTGCGAACTCATGCCGAATTTTCCCTGTGATAAATAGTTTTAGTATCTTGAAATATATCAAAGCTTTGCGATTTCGTGTAGAAAAAACGACTTCAAAAGCACGATTTAACTATTTTACGCCTTCTTTTGAAGGATATAATCCTGGCTTTTGTCAATAGTAAGCTTCATGATGACTCTCGTTTTTGCTTCGTCTAAAGACATAGAGGGAAATAAGATCCGATGCTCCGGAGCAGTATAAGCAAATTGTCGAATCATCTCCGATTGGATTTCTTCGCTCGTTATAGGAAATGCCTGTTCCCTTGCCAAATCTCTCAAGAGATAAAAGTCCATGAAAAAGGCAATTACTTCGTCCATAACTTGATTGCGCAGCAATTCTTTCTTTCGTTCGTCAAATAAAAAAGGAGTCTTATCGTTTTTGTGAATTTCTTCAATTTCCTTTATACGATAGCGGACTTCGTGTTCTATTAAAGAACGGGGTAAATCGAGAGGATAGTTAGCATAGAGCTCTTTTCGAAGTAAATATCTCGACATTGCTTTTGCATATTCTTCTTTTTCAGCTTTGATTTGGTTCGTTATTTGTGAAATAAACTCATCTCGAGAGTTGAGTTTTACTTTTTTGAGAAATTCTTCTTCCGAAAGAAAATGAGGCTTTTTTATCGATTTTACAGTAATTCGGCAAAGCTTTGATTGACTTTGTGCACTTTGAGTCTCGACAATTTCCTGTTCTTCTTCTTGTGCTGATTGAACTTCTTTACTTTCATTAACCATCAGCCCCAAAACAGCATCGAGTATCCATTTGGGCATTTCATCGTATTCACATGAAAATGGACGATCGATACAAATGTTATGAGCCGGATTTTCAATCACATCGATATCGAGTTCTATGCAATCGCCAAGCGCAACTCCGCGATCGGCAACTTCATCGAACGTCGCATACTGAAGCTGTATTTGTTTTTCTGCAACTCTTATATCCTTATCCGTAACCGGTTTTGCAGATACTGATTGAATGGTTAAACTATCGATGTCAATTTTTGTCGTCTGCGGTTGAGATTCAAATTCCAGCTGAAGAGTCGCTCCTTCATCTTTGTCGAGTTTTTTTACGTTTACATTATTGATGCTGGAATCGGAAAGCGGACGAATATTTGACAGTTTGCAAGCTTCTGAAACTGCCAGGTTTACGATTAAACGGCGAAATTCGGAGTTTATCGCTTTTTCAAAATTCTTTTTCACCATTTCAATCGGAGCTTTGCCAACGCGAAAACCAGGAATTGAAACTTCTTTTCGAACCATTTGCACTGCTTTTTCGTACGTTTGATTTGTCGTAGGCGAAAGTACTTCGATATCAAATCGAACTTTGCAGCCTGGATTGTGTTGGACTTTCAGATGAACATGATCGTTATGGAATTCTTTTTCTGTATTTGTTTGCACGGAATTAAAACCTCAGATTTTCATAGCGGGTGATGAGGTTCGAACTCACGACCCTCACGTTGGCAACGTGATGCTCTACCGCTGAGCTACACCCGCAGACTACAATTTTTGAGCGGAAGACGAGATTTGAACTCGCGACATTCAGCTTGGGAAGCTGACGCTCTACCAGCTGAGCTACATCCGCAAAAACGCTCAATGTTGTTCTAAAATTGGCGTTTAAGTCTAAAACATTACTCGTTTTCTCTTTTTTTGGCAAACCAGAAATTTTGAGAATATTTTCCTGAAAATCTTAGTTTTTCTTGCGAAAATCAAATCTTTTATTTAATAAGGCAAGCGTACTCGGCAGAATTTATCTTCTCTTGAATCTGTCTCATTAAAAAAAGAAAACAAAAAATTAGGGCTTGTTGAATGTCTTCCTCATCTCATCCATCACAATTATTAAACTTTCGGAAAATGAAGCATGATTTTGCTCAGAACGTATTGAGAGAAGGAAAGGAGCTATTTGATAAAAGTTCCGTAAAAGTTGCAAAAATTTCTGAATTCGAAGAGCGCTCGATTCGCATTGAAGCTCAAGTCGTTGGATCATTTGCAAAACAGTATGTTTGTGCCCTTGAAATCGATCGACTCGAATCAGAGATAAGAGAATCTTCTTGTAATTGTCCTAATGGATACGATTGCCTGCATTTGGCCTGCCTTGTTTTTCATCTCGAAGAACATTTTGAACATCTCGTCGTTACTCATTTCGGAGATCAAACGACTAAAGATGAAGGCATTGCGGCACCTTCTGATCAAATAAAAGAGGTGATCAAACAGGCAGAACACAAGGTTTCGTATAGAAAGGAGAAAGAGTATGAAAAACAGCTTGTTTCAGAATACATAACAGCAATGAATGTCTTAGGAAAGGCCTCTTTTTTTGTTCCTGAAGAAAATATGATAAAAGAACAAGGGGAAATGTCTGTGCAATTAACTCCTCTTCAGCAACAAGGATTTAGATTTATTGAGCTCCAAATATTATTGAAGCTACCGTACAGAGCAAAACCCGTTTTAATCCAAAATACCAAGCAGTTTTTTTCTGCGCTTATGGATTTAGAACCAATTCAATTCGGAAATATAAAACTCGTGTTTGGATTCGATTCGTTTGGTCATGCCTTTGAACACCTTTTGAAAATATTGCGACAACATCTTCAGTTCCCCGAAATCAGATTAGAAAAAACACTGAAACCAGCTCTCTTGGATCGAGAAGGACTTGGCGAAGTTTTAGCATGTGTTTATGATTTTTTACAAAAAAACGATTATTTTAAAAAGCATGTAAAAGATGCTTCTCAATCATTTTTTCTTCCTGGATTATTTTGGGAAAGCCAAGAAACTCCTTTGCTTTTTTCTGAAGATAAAGCAGATCTTTGTTTTGATATTCAGTACATTCAAGAGCCGTTTGAACACCTCTTTTTAAACCCAAAACTGCTTCTAGGAAGAGATTCAGAGTGCAATGTTGAAGATGTCTCTTTATTGGAATGCTCAAAACCAGGGCTTTTGTCAAAAGGGCTTTATTATAGGTTTGGACAGGGGCTTAAGCGTTCTCATCTTTTAGAAATCGGATCGTTGAAAGACATCGCAATTCCATCCCCCTTATTTGGGACCTTTATTGAAAATGCCATGGGAGAATTGGAGCGTTATGCCCAAGTAAGAAATCAACAGGTGATAAAGCAAATCACGACTATTCCACAGCCCGGTCAAATTCAAGCAGAATGCCAGCTGCATTATGCAAATGGGGTTTTAGAAGCAAGCATAGATTTTGTATATGGTGGTCTTAAGGTCCCAGAAAATGCTCAATGCCTTTCTCTTGAACACATCAAGTCGTTTTGCAGCTCTGATGGAATTTGTGCAAGAAATCTCGTCGATGAAAATAGTTTGATTGCAGAGCTTTTTCAAGGATTTGCAAAAGACGAAAAAAATGGCCATTATGTGACAAACAACGAGAAAAAGATTGTCGAATTCATGACGCAAATTTTGCCGAAAAATTCCGATAAAGTACAATTTTTCTGTCCGGAAACGCTTCAGTCTCGATTTTCTTACGACGATACAAAAATTACACTTCACTTGAAACAAGGAAAGGAATTCGATCGAATGCAGGCAGAATTTACCGTCGAAGGTCTTCTTTCCGGAGTGTCTGTGAATATGCTTTGGCGTTCTGTAGCTGCCAAGCGCACATACCTTGGTTTTACTTCAAAAACGCAAGGGAATGCATTTGAAGAACCGGATGAAGACGGTAAGACAAAAAGCTCGAAAATCCTCATCTTGCAGCTTGAGAACATTGCAAAAGTTTTACAACTTACAGACGAGCTCGATATAAACAAACTCGAAACAAAAACGCTTCAACTTCCATTGTGGATGCTTGTCAATCTCACAGTCGATAGATTTCAAGGTTTCCCCATTCAAATTTCGATGACTCAAGAACTTTTGGAACTTC
>JBDHQC010000096.1:0-7518 GCA_039806815.1 Parachlamydiales bacterium | reverse complement strand
GGTGCCTTTTTTATCAGAACTAAAGAGCCTACATGTTTTCTTTTTTATTCACTAAAAACTTTTTGATTCTGCTTTCAATCTCTCAATTCTTTTAAGCGTCAGACTTTTTCAACAACGCCGTATCATAACAGAATTCCTACAGAACTTTGCACGTTATTTACTTTCAACTTGCGTTATTTATCATTTCGATATTATTTTAGTAATCTAAAATATCATCTGATTTCTGAGAAATAAATTCTCGTTCACATTTTTCTATAAAAGCGTTTTGCTTTTGCGGTGAGGAATTTCTTGTACGTATCGTGGAACAGCATAACCGGGAAGAAGCTCAATGAGTTCATTTATGAGGCTTTTCCCCTTTTCAATTGGAACTTCAAAATGTTGAGATCCTTGAATGCGATCAAGCTGAACGAGGTAATAGGGGGCGACACCATGATTTGTCAATGCAAGGCAAAGTTCTTTTAAAACTTCAACCGTATCGTTTATCCCTTTGAGAAGTACGGTATGGTTCAGCACGGGAATACCGAGTCTTTGTATCATATCAAGAGAATCCCATATATCTTGATCAAACTCTTTTGGGTGGTTTGAATGAATCAAGAACCAGACCTTTTTAGAGCTTTTATTTAAAATCTCTAAAAATTCCTCGTCAATTCTTTCGGGGACTCCAATCGGAAATCGAGTGTGAAAGCGAATTCTTTTTACATGGGCAATTTCATCGAATGCAAGAAATAAATTTCCAATAACGCGATTCGATAAAGAAAGTGGATCGCCACCACTGAGAATCACTTCGTCAATATCTTCATTTTGTAAAAGATAGTCGATTTCTTTTTCGAAGGTTTTATTTTCAATTGGGTAGGAAAAATTTTTTCTAAAGCAGTATCTACAGTGCATGGCACATGTTCCACAAGAAACGATTAAAACACGAGAGGAATATTTTTTCAAAAGAGAGGGGGTCTTCATAAACTCTGAGTCTGAAACGGGATCTTCGAAAAAGTCGGTTGAATAGGCTCTTTCTTCTTTGAAAGGAACAAATTGTTTAAAAAGTGGGTCGTCGATGGAGCCTTTATCCATTTTGTTTACAATTCTTTTCGGAATATTTAATGAGAATTGAGGATTGAGATCTAATTTTGCAATTTGATCCGGAGTTAGTTCCAGCAATTTACAAACAGTATCAAGCGATGTAATAGTATCGCGTAAAATTTGACGCCACATTTTAATGTCTTAAAGTAAAGAAGAAAAGTATAACAAAGAAATGAGTTTATGAGTAGAGGTTAATCTTTTTTTTCTGCAAAAACAGGTTCTTGTTGAATGCTTTGCTTGGTTTCTTTTTTTGATGTGCTTTGAATGCATGCTCCCAGACGGTCGAGTTTTTCTATGATATTTCCATACCCACGAGAAATTAATGGTAAACCTGATAGTGTGCTTTCATCCGGAGAAATTAAAGCAGCCATGAGATAGGCAAAACCTGCTCGTAAGTCTGGAATGACGATATTTTTTCCTGAGAGGACTTTTGGTCCTTTTATCGCCGCGCTATGGTAAAAGCTGCAAGAATTAAACCTGCATTGTTTACTTCCGAGGCATTGACGAAATAAAGAAACGTCTGCTCCCATTTCTCGAAGAACCTCTGTAAATCCAAGGCGGTTTTCATAGACTGTTTCATGAATTATGGACGTTCCTTCTGCTTGGGTAAGGAGAACGGCGAATGGTGGTTGCCAGTCCGTCATAAAGCCAGGATGGACGTCAGTTTCAAGGTGTACTCCTCCTTGTAGTGGCCCGTCGTAATAAAATTCGATTCCATCGTTCCGTATTGAAAAACCACCGCCAAGCTCGCGAATTTTGTTTAAAAAAGTGATCATGGAAAGGTGTTCTGCGCCTTTTACGAAAACTTTACCTTTTGTTCCTATGGCAAGCATCCCAAATGATGCTGCTGCTATTCTATCACTTAATACTGTATGCTCTACTTCGTAAAATTTTCTTGTGCCTTGAATCCGTATCGTTCGATCTACGTCAAAGGTAATATTAGCGCCGAGTTTTTGTAAAAAGAGAATTAGGTCGACGATTTCCGGCTCTACGGCAGCATTTTTGATAATCGTTGTTCCTCGAGCAGTAATAGAGGCAAGGATAGTATTCTCCGTTGCGCCGACTGATGGATAAGGGAGATGAATTTGGGTTCCTTGAAGGCCGTTATGGGCGTGGGCAAAGTAGGCACATTCTCGCTTCATCGATCTATGCTCAATGACGGCCCCGAGTTTTCGAAGGGCTTCAATGTGAAAATCGACTGTTCTTGCGCCAAGATCACATCCGCCTACAGTAGGAACTATAATATCATCGTCAGTTCTTCCCAATAAGGCGCCAATCATTAAAATCGGGATGCGGTTGGCAGCAGAAAATCGTTGGGGGATATAGGATGTCTTTAACTCTTTTGTAATGCACTCCAAGACCCCGTTTTCTTTATCCCAATTGACTTGCATTCCAATTTCTCGGCATAAATCAACGGTGATTTCGACATCTCCGATATTTGGTACATTATAAAAGATACAACGCTTATCAGAAAGAAGTGATGCTACTAAGAGTTTTGTAATGGCATTCTTTGCGCCCCCTACTGTAACTTCACCATTGAGGCAAGTGCCTCCCTTAATTTTCAGCTCACTCATAGATCATCCATATTTGCCTTGATTCTTAACTATTTATATACCTTTTTGCAATTGCGAAATTAAGTTTGATGTAAGTCCTTCGTTTTTAATGAATTACAAAAGATTTTTTCAATCGGTTTAAGAGAGAAAAGTTTAAAATTGGATCAATACGCAATAAATTACCCTTGATTTTACCAATGAAATATAGTAAAATAAATATCAAAATTTTTGTTTTTGTTATTTTAAATCATTTTTTGAAACTTTTACGGAGTTTGTATGTCACAAGACGCCAAACCAGAATTTAGCAAACTGCGGTCATTTTTTTGGCCGGTGCATGCGTTCGAATTGAAAAAAATCGTGCCCATGCTTTTGATGTTTTTTGCTATTTCTTTTAATTATACAATATTGCGCGACACCAAAGATACGTTAATTGTTGGAACGGCAGGAGCCGAAGCAATTCCGTTCTTGAAATTCTGGGGAGTTGTGCCAGGTGCTATTATATTTATGCTCATCTATGCAAAGTTGAGTAATATCCTAAGTAAGCCAAACCTTTTTTATGCAACGATTGTCCCTTTTATTGTCTTTTTTGGGTTGTTTGCCTATCTCATCTATCCGAATAGAGAAGCTCTTCAGGCAAATGCACTCGCAGATTATTTGAGAACTGTAGTTCCTGCTGGAGCATTTGGTTTTGTCGAAGCGATAAGGAATTGGTTCTATTCTCTTTTTTACATCCTTGCAGAACTTTGGGGAAGTGCTATGATTTCCTTGCTTTTCTGGGGATTTGCAAACGATATTACAAAAGTTACAGAAGCAAAGCGCTTTTATGCATTGTTTGGATTAGGGGCAAACTTCGCCTTGCTATTCTCTGGTCCTGCAATTATATTTTGTTCAGACATTTTAAAATCAACACCTGAAGGCGTTGATGCATGGCAAATTTCACTTAATTACCTCATGACGATGGTGGTAATCGCGGGCTTTATTGCAATTGGCGTCTATGCATGGATGCAAAAGTATATTCTCACAGATCCAAGATTCTATGCTCCTTCTGAAGCGGCAAAGTCGAAAAAGGAAAAGCCAAAGATGTCCATTGCGCAAAGTTTTGCTTTCCTTTTGAAGTCTCCATACATTCTCTGCCTTGCCGTTCTCGTCATATCGTATGGAATTTCCATTAACCTTGTCGAAGTAACCTGGAAAAACCAGTTGAAACTTCAATATCCAAATCTCAATGATTACAGTGCCTATATGGGTTACTTCTCGTTTACAACTGGAGCTGTCACAATTTTCATGATGCTCTTTGTCGGCGGTAACTGTGTTCGTCGAGGGTGGTCTTTTGCAGCATCGATTACACCTGTTGTATTACTGATCTCAGGGACGGGATTTTTCTGTTTCGTCTTATTCCGCGACTATCTACAAGGATTTATCGCAATGCTTGGTACTACGCCTTTGTATTTGGCTTGTGTATGTGGCATGATCCAAAACGTCATGAGCAAATCAGCAAAGTACTCTCTTTTTGATCCAACAAAAGAGATGGCCTATATTCCTCTTGATCAAGAATCAAAAGTGAAAGGAAAAGCAGCGGTTGACGTCGTTGGAGCGAGACTTGGAAAATCAGGCGGTTCGATGATTCAGATGATCTTGCTTGGTATATTTGGTTCGATCGGTGCAATCACGCCATACATCGCAGTGATCTTGTTCTTCATTATCTTTGCTTGGTTGTTTGCGATTAAAGTGCTTAATAAGAGATTTACAGCACTTACTCAGCAAAGAGCGCAAGAAGCAGAAGAACAAGCACAAATGGTTCAAAAAGCTTCAGCTACACCGGTTGTTGCTTAGAGCTCTAAAAGTGCTTTTATACAAAAAGCCTGAGGAGATTCCTCGGGCTTTTTTTTTGCAAAAAACTCAAAAGAATCTAATGTGATGGTTGGATGATTAGAATTGGAGAATTTAGTTACTTGGGCTTTGTAAGCATTGAGTGATGCTGTTTAAAAGCAGATAATGTTTCAGGGCTTACATGGTGCTCTATCCCTTCAACATCAATAGAAGCTTGTAATTTAGACACTCCGAGTGTTTCAAGATATTCTAGTAAAAAGCTATGGCGTTCTTTGCAAAATCGAGCAAGCTTTCTCCCTTCTTCTGTTAAGGTAATTGGTCGATGTTGTTCGGAAAGAAGATAGCCCTTTTTCTTTAGGCGATCAATTACTCTTACAGCAGTCACATGAGAAATACCTAAATGATTTGCAATGTCGCACGTCCGTGCTTCTCCCTTTTCTGAGATGAGATCTGCAACTATTTCGACATAGTCTTCTAATGTCTCCAAAATATGATGATTTCTCGTTGCAATGAAAGGTTCTGCTCTAGAATATTTTTTTTTCATTATGTGATGGTATTGAAGCTGTTCTATCTTTTGACGAAGAAAGCGTGATGCCCTATTTGTAAACGCGAGTTTTACATAGGCATTGCTAAATCTTGCTCAAAACTCGCGTTTATAAAGAAATTGTATCTCATACTTGTTTTCCTTCACAAGAGTAAATCAATGTTTCTTCATTGTGCATCCTCACTTGTTTGCAATTGAGCTAATAATCCCAAAACAACCCATCCAAGTAAATGAACACCTGTAGATAGCCTATCCAGAACACTTGCCTTTCCAAATTATACGTATACGTCTCTGGATTTATAAAGTAACGTAGGTTGAAAATAACTCAAGGTAAATTTCTTGTAATTCAGTTAGCTTCAAGGGAATCGAAGCTCACTAATATTTATTCCAATATTAGTTTCGTTTCGATTTTCTTGTATCATAAAAGAATTCCTGCAGAACTTTACTCGTTATTTACTTTCAACTTATGTTAAAGTAGAAGGCGAGATTGTTAATTCATAATCCGATGGGAGTTTAAAATAATGACAACGTATTGCAAGGTCATTTAGTTCTCTATTTGCAACTTTACATAAACGGCTTTGTATTAGCACATTTTCATCTTGCAAAGATCGCAATGCGTTCTTGTACGTTCCTCTTGTTCTTGCAAAATCTCCCTCATTTAAAATACACCATTTATGCAAAAAGTAAGCAATCCCAATCATTTCTGTCGCATTAAACGGCCATTCGCCAAAGTGACCAATATCTGTCAGTTCATTTCTATCGAAAAAGATTTCCTTCCCAAGGCCTATTTCTCCTACAAAAGACAAAAATGCGCCTGAAAAGAAAATGATAGGAAGAGCAATGCCTTTTATAATAGATCCTGTAAGTCTTGAATACCCACCATGTTTCTTGATCGATTTTAATCCATCATATAACCGAGAAAAATACTGTGTCGCTGAAGATTGATTTTCAAGATTCTTGCGTATTTTTTCATAGGTGGCTTCTAAAATCTTATCCTTGTAGAGTACAGAATTTTCTCTTTCTTCTCTTACATCGCAAAAAAGAGTTAAAACAGTGGTTTGCAAGGATGCTAAATTTTTAGGAAAAAAGCATTGAGAGCTTACTTTATCCAAGTGCTTGCTCATTTCATTATAGATCATGCGTGGCATTTCTTCGGTTTTTTCGATTTCTTCTTTGTTTTTTAGAATCCATTTTTGAAAAATTGACTTTAATCGTAAATATTCTCCCTCCTTAATGAATCGTGAAGACAGAGTTGTTATTGTTAGAGCAGAAAACAAAGCAAGAGCAGTCCATCCTGCTGCATCTCCCAAGGGTCTTAGCCTTACCAAGAATTGGTCGTCGTTTATGACATCAATGACTGATCGGGCACTTCCTTCCATGCAAAAATAAGAAAAAGCTAATCCATAAATTTTTGCCCCTGTCATAGCACATGTTGAAAGGATGCCCGTCGTCCAGCCTTTTTCTTTGGTAATGGATTTTATAGCACTGCAATATCGAGTAAGGAAAAATCGATTTTCAGTCTTTTCGTAAACGGTTTGATTGAGCTGAGTGATTGTCATAAATAGTTATCCTTGTATTTGAAAATGTAGCTAAGGCTACATTTGAATGTAGCATAAGCTACATTTTTTTTGGCTAGTATATTTTTGTAGAACTTGCGAAATGAAGGTATTTATCAAACGCGAGTGACACACGATGAGGAAAGAACAGTGTGTTTTTCATTTAATTTTGATTTTGTATCTTCTTGAGATGACATCAGTCATCGAGCATCCGGTAAAAATCCGCCTTTTTGCATTTCCCACATATGGGCATAATGTCCATCTAGTAAAAGCAATTGTTCGTGTGTGCCATCTTCGACGATTTTTCCTTTATCAAACACTAAGATGCGATCCATGCCTTCGAGGGTTGAAAGCCTATGGGCGATGACTAGAGCTGTTCGATTTTTCAATAGAGCATCAAGGCTATTTTTTATGTACTTTTCCGTTACAGAATCAAGAGCAGACGTTGCTTCATCTAAGATGAGAATTGGCGTTTTTGCTAAAAAAGCACGGGCTATTGCAATTCTTTGACGCTCGCCACCCGATAGTTTTGTCCCTCGTTCGCCAACATGGGTGTCATAACCTTGGGGAAGTTTTGTAATAAATTCATCGCAGTGTGCAAGACGTGCTGCTTGATATATCTCTTCATCTGTAGCGTCGAGTTTTCCATATCGGATATTCTCTTTGATGGTCCTGTGAAAAAGAATCGGATCTTGTGGAATTAAGGCAATTTGTGACCGCAAAGACTCAAGTGTTACAGATGATATTGCTTGGCCATCGATGAGGATGTTTCCAGACTCAGGTAGATAAAGGCGTAAAATGAGGCTTACGAACGTCGATTTTCCAGCTCCGGAATAGCCAACAAGTCCTACTTTTTGTGCAGGAAATATGTGGACGTCTTTATTTTTGAAAAGTTTTTTTGTATCGTAATGAAAGGTGACATTGTCAAAAATTATTTCACCTTTAGAAACATTGAGTG
>JBDHQC010000095.1:0-7568 GCA_039806815.1 Parachlamydiales bacterium | reverse complement strand
CTGTGCTGCATCTTCAAAACGCATCTCCTTTGCCGCTTTTTTCATTATCGATTGCCATTCGTCAATTTTGTGATGAATTTCCTCGATTGAAAGTGTCTCTTCATATCGATCTCTCTTTTTTACGGTCTTGTCTTGATCGATTGTCTCATCGATTATTTCAAGAAGGACATTTTCTCGTTTGACAGTTGTTGGGGTAATGTTGTGCTGTTCGTTGTATTCTTGTTGCACTTTTCTTCTTCGCTCTGTAATTGATATTGTCTGTTTCATTGCAAGAGTTATTTTATCGGCATACATAATGACGCGACCTTGTGCGTTTCTTGCAGCTCTTCCACATGTTTGAATGAGCGAAGTTTCAGAACGCAAAAACCCTTCTTTATCGGCATCTAAAATTACAACGAGGGAAACTTCAGGTATGTCGAGCCCTTCGCGTAAAAGATTTATTCCGACCAATACATCGTATTCGCCTTTTCTCAGCTCGTGAATGATTTTCATACGCTCGAGTGTATCGATTTCAGAATGAAGATACCGTGCTTTTATTCCTAAGTCAGAAATGTATTTTGTCAGTTCTTCTGAAAGCCTTTTTGTCAGTGTTGTGACTAAAACTTTTGATCCTTTCTTTATTTCGTTGTTTATTTCTAGAAGGCAATCGTCTACTTGATTTGAAGCAGGGCGTACATCGATAAGTGGGTCTAAGAGTCCTGTGGGGCGAATAATTTGTTGAATGACTTGAAGCTTTGACTCTCGTATTTCAAATTCATGGGGCGTTGCAGAAACATAAATCACCTGATGTATGTTGTCGTAAAATTCTTCAAATCTCAAGGGCCTATTGTCATAAGCAGATGGAAGGCGAAATCCGAATTCTACTAACGGATCTTTTCTCGATTTATCGCCATGGGCCATTGCTCGAATTTGAGGGATCGTTTGATGTGATTCATCGATGAAGAGAAGATAATCTTTTGGAAAATAGTCGATAAGACAAGGTGGCGGATCTCCAGGCATCCTTCTACTAAAATGCCTTGAATAGTTTTCGATTCCTTTACAAAATCCAACTTCTTTTATCATTTCCAAGTCATACATTGTTCGCTGTTGAATGCGCTGTAGTTCAAGGAGTTGATTTTCAGATTCGAAAAAATGCATCCGCTCATTGAGCTCAAGTTTTATCGTCTCACAGGCATGTGCTCGTACCTGTTCCGGTGTTACATAGTGAGAGCCGGGATAAATTGTCACATCTTGGTACACTTTTCGATGTTTTCCCGTGAGAGGATCAAATTCGGATATTTTTTCGATTTCATCTCCGAAAAATTCTACGCGAATTGCAAGATCATCTTCGTAGGCAGGGAATATGTCTAAGACATCTCCTCGTACGCGGAACGTCGCTCTTGTAAAATCGTAGTCATTTCTTGAATATTGCATTGCAACGAGGTGAAAAAGAACTTCGTCTCGCCCTTTTTTTTGTCCTGATTGCAAAACGAGATTCATCTCGCGGTAGTATTCAGGAGATCCAAGCCCATAGATGCAAGAAACGGAAGCAACAATGATGACATCTCTTCGTTCTAGCAGCGATCTCGTTGCACTCAACCGCATCTTGTCGATTTTGTCGTTGATCGCAAAGTCTTTTTCAATGTAGGTGTCAGTTCTAGGAATATATGCTTCCGGTTGATAGTAATCGTAGTACGAAACAAAATATTCGACGGCATTGTTTGGAAAAAACGATTTGAATTCCTGATAGAGTTGGGCAGCAAGTGTCTTATTATGTGCGATAATAAGCGTTGGGCGATTGACCTTTTCGATAACACATGCCATGGTAAACGTCTTTCCTGAACCCGTGATCCCCAAAAGCACCTGTGATTTTCGACCTAAATTGAGGCCTTTAGAGAGCTGATCGATTGCTTGCTGTTGGTCTCCACGAGGAGAAAAAGGTGTGACGAGTTGGAAGTTCATAAGTTATTGTGCATCGATGTTTATTTGCTTTCGAGCTTGCCTTGAAATCTTATTCCATGTGCCGGATATCCCCATTGCACTTTTTACTTCTTTCAACGTTTCGTTTGTAATGTCGATCATTTTGAGCGTTCCTTCGTAAATGATCTCTTCTACGATATAGGGCTGTGCTTCGTAAATTTTTCTTCTTTGTCGAAAAGGGTCTAAAAAGGCATTAATCGCAAGGCTTAATTTTTCTTTTACTTCGACATCACCAATGGTCCCTTTGCGATAACGGGCTTTTAATTCTTCGACTTCCTCTTTTTTGGCATTAAAATTATCGTGATAGATAAAAATCGGATTTCCTTCAACAGTCCCGGGAACATTTGCATGGATGCGATTTGGATCTGTGTACATGCCACGCACTTTCTTTTCGACGGTCTTTTCATCGTCAGAAAGATAAATGCAGTTATTCAAGGATTTACTCATCTTCCCCATTCCATCTGTTCCGATTAATGTCGGACAGTCAGATATGAGGACTTCCGGAATTGGAAATATTTCTCCATAGAGTTGATTGAATTTGCGTGCAACGTCGCGAGAAAGTTCGATAAAAGCTTCGTTGTCTTTTCCTACAGGAACGCATTCGGCTTTTGCGCACAAAATATCTGCTGATTGTAAAACAGGGTATCCTAAAAGTCCAAAGGGAATACTTTCTTCATCGATATGGGCATTTCTTGCCATTTCTTTAATGCTGGGAAGTCCCATGAGGCGATTCACAGTGACGAGCATTTCAAAAAAAAGATTTAACTCATAGATGCAGGGAAGTGCTGATTGGAGATAAATAATCGATTTTTTTGGATCGATTCCAGCACTCAGATAGTCTAAGACCATTTCGTGAATATGGGTTCTCGATTGAAGTATTTCTTCTTTTTCGCGTTTTGTAGTCAACACGTGAAGATCTGCGATGAGAAAAAAGCACTCGTAGGTGTCTTGAAGGGCGACTCTATTTTTCACACTTCCTACGTAATGGCCAAGATGGAGTTTGCCTGTCGGGCGATCTCCTGAAATGAGGCGTTTTTTTGACTGCACGTGAAACTCCATATTTTTTAACGACACAAGTATACAGAAATGTAGGATTTAAAAAAAATTGAGAGTGAAATGCTTTAATCTCGATTGGCTATCAGTTCGCTCGTAGTGATTTGCTACGAAAAGTCACTAATAGTGGATTCGTAGCCAACCTAGTCTTGCGTGCGAGAGCGTTTACAAAAGCTACACAAACTTTCGTTTTCATTGTTGTGATTGAGATAGTCGCAAAATTCGCAATTCCAGGTATTCCACATGTCAGAATAATTTTCGTTGATACCAAGACGTCTTCTTCGTTCCATTTCTTCTTTGTGCATTTCTTCGTGAAATCTCTTCCTTTTTGAGACGTGTTTTCTCATTCGTATAAATTCTGAAAGATCAGATGAAAGAACGTAAAGTCCAATTTCATCTGTATATACGGCTGTGGCAGTTTTTTTGCCTCTTTGCAACTCTACAACGAGTTGATTGTCGATTATGCGAATGGCGTCTTCAGAAAGATAGATTTTGTCATGAGCGCTTTCTTCCGTATGTGCAAAAGAAAGAAAAAAAATTGCGAAAAACATGAAGAAAAATAAAAAAGATTTTACGCTTTTTGTGCTCATTTTATTTTTTTCTTTCCGTCAAAAAAATGGGTCACCTTGTAAAACAAGATGTGACCCACACTATCGAAAATCAGAAAGTCGTGCAAGAGAAAATTTAAAAATTCAAAATTTTTGTTTTTTCAAAAATTTCGAGCACTATTAAAAAACCACAAACGAGCATATAAAAAATAAGTCCAATTTTTCCAATAGGTGCTTTATATCCGCTCGTTTTTTGCATGCGATATCGCTTTGCAAAAACCATAAAGGCAGGAATTAAAGCAAGGAGTGTAACGACGCCGAAGGCGCCTGCATAATCGAGTGCAGAAAAAAACACATGTGGAAAGTACAATGCAAAAAAGCAAGGTGGCGCAAACGCAAAGATGTATAATTTGAGCTTTGATTCTGATTCATTTTTGATTTGGAGGCCGTCTTTCAAAAAGTCATAAAGACTGATTGATACTCCTAAAAATGAAGTCATGATGGCAAAGAATGCAAAACCTTGCGATAGAACTGCAATATATGGAGATTGTGTTGCAAGTGCCAGAATTTCAGATCCATTTAATCCCATAGTATATGCATGCTCAATGCTAATTGGGCCTTGTTGCGGAACGATGCCAAGAATTGCAAGTTGCCATAATGCATATGCGATAAATGGGATAAAGCTTCCAATGAGTATTGCGCGTTTTATAGATTTTTCATCGTTGTGAAGATAGGGAATGATAGATGGGATTACGATGTGATATCCGAAAGCAGTTACGACAATTGAAAGTGATGGAAGTATTGCTTTTGGAATAAAATCAAACAAGTTTTTCGCGTCAATTTTTGTAAAAGTACTTGCAAGCAGCAAGAAATACGAAATCATGAGACCAAACATTAAAATCTTGTTCCATTGGTCGATTCGCTTTAACCCTTTTGCAAGAAGATAGGCAAAAATAACAAGAACAGGAATGATGCAAACGACTTTTTGTGGCAGGATTTGAAAAATTGCCTGTATGCCATCTGCAAAAAAGCTCGTCGATGCAGCAATATATGCCGTATTTAATGCATATAAAAGAAAAAGGTAAGAAACCCACGCTACGTATTTACCGGGTTTTCCGAGCGTATGTTCTGCCATGGAAATGATATTTCCATCTTTTGGAAGGCTTAAATTCACTTCCAAAATCATGAATGCAGAATACGATAAAAATACCCACATCAAAAACATTGTACCCATTGAAAGAAAAAATCCTGATTGTCCTGTCGTGACAGGAAGTGCAAGCATAGCAGCGCCAATGCTTGTTCCTGCAATGAGCAATATCGCACCGCTCAAGCGAGAATATGTTACTTTTTTCATGAGGCACCTATTACGTGAAATATTTCTATGAGTACAATACATGTAGCTAAAAGCATTGTGCAGATGAGGACAGGTTTTGACTCTAAGTTTTGTCCCTTTTTCTTAAGTGTTTTATTTTTCATCCAACACATAATGCATGGAAGAATTCCAAAAATGATGACTGCACAAAATCCTCCCGCAAAGCCAAGAGCTTGCAAAAAGATGGTAGGATCTACAAGGAAGATCAATAAAGGAGGAACGAGAACGAATATTCCGAGAAGTTCCGGTTTTTGCTTCATCTTTTCATTCCGAATTCCATCGCGAAGAAAATCTAAAAATGACAAAGAAACAGGAAGAAAGGAAGTAGCGATTGCAAATAAGGCAAAACTTTGAGAAATAAAAACGACAGTAGAATTGCCTACAACATCTTGGAGAACTTGTGTGACAATTTCTCCATGAGCTGTTGCAATCATCCACTCATTCATTTTTTCTATGGGGACAAGGCCAAAAATAATTGATTGCCAAACGACGTAGACAAAAAGGGGTATGCACGTTCCCAAAAAAATACTGAAAATCAGTTTTTTTCTATCGCGATTGAGATACGAGATTAAGGAAGGCAGTAAATTGTGATAGCCAAAAGTCAGAACCAAAATGGGAAATGTCATCGGAACATACTTCCAGTTACTATAGGAAAGACCGGATGCCGAAACATGGGGAATTGCAAAACAAATGAGAAGAACATAGCATAAAAATAGTCCAAAAATAAGGCGGCGGTTCCATGCATCTACAGAATGCACCCCTTTTGTAATGACGAGGTATGCAACGACTGTAAAAAGAATGCTTGCAAGGCTCGATGAAAGTTGTATCCCGAATACGTCTTTTGCAAATGAGGAAAGTAAAAGCGCACATCCTGCAACATATGCTGTCATCAATGCATAAAACAAAAATGCAAATAAAACAAAAGCAAGGACTTTGCCGTTATTTCCCAAGGTTTTTTTCGACAAAGTAATGAGATTTACATTTTTTTCGGAAACAGACAAATACAGATCGAGGAGAATAACTCCCGTCACGACCATGAAAAGCCACGAAAGAATGAAGGCGACCAAAGAAGGTAAAAACCCCGAAGGTCCTGTAATGACCGGCATACCGAGCATACCTGCTCCAATGCAGCAGCCAGAAATTAATAAGGTTGCACCAAGTGATTTATTCATAAAAAACTCTTATAGTTTGTACATTTTGCAAGGGAAGAAATGAAATGGGGAGAATATAGTATGGTGGTTATTGCCACCAAAAATAAAACCGAGAAAAGGATGTGAAATAGAAACTCTGCTTTTGCATGAATAAAATCCTTTGTAGAAATAGTACAAAGAATTATATTTTTAATCAAGTCCTAATTTTTCTGCTTTCCTTTGCTCTTGCCCTAATCTTCCAAGATCATAGCCTTCAAAGTCCATAAATCTGAAAAATCTTTCGTAAAGCGGCATTGCTTCAAAGACTTCTTTTGCCATCTGTTGTGCCATCTGGCGATACGAAGGGTGGCCTTGAGGAGTAGAGCGAAGCTCGCACATCCATTGCAACGCTCTTAAGTTGATCGTAAAGTACCATCTGATGTTATAAGCCATGGGAACTATGTATTGCGCTTCTTCAGGAAACTCTGAAGCGATAAAATCATACGCCTTTTTTGCTTCGTCCATTGCTTGTCTATATTGAGGGCCGAGATTGCTCATCTCTACTTCTATCGGTGTGTAATAGCCAAGATTGCAGGTTAAATTTTGTCGTTCTTGGGTAAGCATCCTATGGCGATGCATGTCCCTATACGATCCGAAATCTGCGATGATCTCAAAAGTAAAGACGGCATTTTCTAAGGCGCGCGGAGATTTATTTCTACGATTTTCTCGAAATTGAGATGCCGCGTCGAGAATCCTCATCAGCTCTTCTTCGGGAAGATTTTTACAGTAATTGATAAGCTCAATAAGACCCTTTTTGGAGTGAGGAAATAATAGACTTGCAGTAACCTTGTAAATGCTTTCAGGATCGTATGAAACAAGTCGAACGCCGGGTTCCTTATAATCATCGAATGGCTCGTGAGATGTGGCAAGGCTTTTTAATTCCAGATCCATATTTTCGACAAAGCTTGCGAATTGAATATGAGTTTTATGGTCTGGATTTGCTCTTCGAACAAATGAGGGGATGACTTTTTGTAACTCATCCTGGGCAATCTTTGCAATTTCCTGCATTTCGTAAAGATTATTAGAAAAAAGCCGATGCAAGAGATTTTCGTAAAAACGACCGTTCCCAAAGATGCCCATATTGGTCAAACACGAAGAGGGAAGAAGGCCCCTAAGGCAGTCGAGCGCTTTTGCTCGAATCGCAGCACTATATGCTGCTTTTGAGGTTTCTTCTGCTTTCGGAAATCTTGCTTCCATAAATGCAGTCATTGGAGTGATGAGCTTGGCATATGTATCAAAGAGCATGTTGCACGTATCGAGATACAAATTTTTGAACGCAGAAGTCATCAAAATAGGATCGCGATAAAAAAGATATTCTCCACGTACTTTTTGGTCAAAATAGACATAGCGCGTCGACTTTTCTAATGGCGACCCTCCGATTCTTGCATCTTCGATTGCTTTTGCAGCAAGCATGGAAATATTTTCAATCGCGATGTGAGCCCCGCC
>JBDHQC010000094.1:0-7578 GCA_039806815.1 Parachlamydiales bacterium | reverse complement strand
ACCTTTCCTCAAGGCAAATAAGTCTGTGCGTAATCTTTGATCCTTCTTTTGAATAAACTATCCCTGCTAAATAAAGAGGCCGTCCTACCCATGATGCAAGGATAGGCGAACCATATGGTTCAAATTGCAAGATGCTCATTTGTTCTTTTGTCGTTTCAAAATGAGGTTTTAGCTTTAATGAAGGACTGTCTACGTGACTTAATACGCTTAAACTCTTTGTCGGTTTCTTTTCCGGTACAATAAAGGCAATAATAGATCTGAAACCGCGAAGTACAAAATATTTTTTCCCGGGGGCAATTTTCCACGCATCTTTTTCTGAAAGTTCTTCAAAACCACAAACTTTTAACGCTTCTGCAATTGTAAAACACGCATGAAATGAAGTTGGAGATGCGTCTAAAAAGCTTTTAAATTTTTGCAGTTTCACAATGTTTTACCTCTTGTAATAACGAAATTCGTTCCTCTTCGGACGCACTCGAAACATCTTGCGTAATAATTTTTCCGGCATGTCTTTTCATCGAATACTCATACGAAGAATCATAATACCCAAGAAGACCTTGGATTGCATCTTGAAAATTTCCCATTTCAATAAAGGAAATAATTTTTTGTGTCAAAGCCCCTCCAAGACGCTTTTGAATGCGCTTTGTGGAAGTAATCCACCATTCTTTTGAATAGTTTGCATATTCAGAAGAGATCCGAAATATTCTTTCTTCAAGCGATGTTTTTAAAACGACCAATACGGAATTTCTCATGTCCTCAAAAATTTTTTTCGGAACGACGCACTTTCCGATCAATCGCGATTCATCTTCAATCCATATACTCTCATCGGTGCAAAATTTCGAAAGTTCTAAAGACAAAAGGTTTTCAAAATATTCAGGACTTGGCTGTTCAATTTGAGGATCATACCCAAATGCACTTCCTTTGTGTTTTGCGATATGTTCAAGATCTATGACCGGTTCATTTTTTTTTTCAAGCTTATGTAAGATTTCAGTCTTGCCGATTCCTGTCATTCCACCCAAGACGATAAATTTATGCGATGATTTCGAAAACGACTCTAAAACATGCCTACGATAGGCTTTATATCCACCGTCTAACATTGCAACATCATTTCCGATAAACTGTAAAAACCAACTCATAAATTGACTTCTCATCCCACCACGGGCACAATAGACTTTTAATAGAGGTGGAGTTTGAAGTGATGCAACGATTTCTTTTGAACGTTTATTAAACTCAGAAAGTTTTGGCCCTATATACTCAAGGCCAAGGTCAATTGCAGCTTTTTTACTGTTGGTTTTATATACAGTGCCAACGCGAGCACGCTCTTCATCTGATAGTAAAGGAAAATTATGTGCCTGTGGTATATGGGCATCAGTAAATTCTATTGGACTTCTGACATCAAAAAATATTCCTGGAGTTTTCAAAAACTCGTGTACAGTATAAGTTTTAATAGACACTATATAATCCTAAAGTTTTGAAAGGTTATCAAAGTGAGCATTCGAATAAAGACTCGAAAATTAAGTCAAAAAAAACAGATTCTGCAAAAAGAGCGAATGTGCGTCGGAGAATATCTTCTTTTGCGACTTGAATCTTTTGGTCTTACTCATCTCATCAAAACAAACACCCTACTTTCTTCAAATTTACAAAAACTAAGCCGCTCTTTTCGAAAGCTTGAATTTCTTTCACTCTCAAGTCCGGAACAGGCAATAGATGAAGCTTTTGCCTATTCCTTGAAAAAAGGCTTTGCGGCTTTGTTTATAAAGAATGACGAAATTGTAGATGTTCTTCAAACATCATCTCGCTCTTATTGTGAAAATTGTCCAATCCTGATCATTGGAATATCAACTTCTGTACACATTTTTCAAACAGAAAAGTTTCAACAAATACATTCTCTTCAAGAAAAAGCCTTCAGAACCATTATGCTTGAATCAATGTTACTCGATACACCTGTAAGTGCTCCAGTAAAAATAGACGATATTATCGAAACGTGCATAACATCGAAAAAACCTTGCTATTTGGAAGTTCCGGATCCAATCTTATTAGAAAAAATACCTCGGCATGTTCCGGTTCAAAAAATGCTCCTCAAAAGCGATCCTGAAAATTTACATGAGGCATTGCGTCTTACTATTTTATTAACAAAAAAAGCTGTACATACTGCCCTTTGCATAGATAGTGGTTCGATATATCCAACAACAACTTCTTCTTTTTTACAAATTGTAAAGGATATAAAAGCAACTTGTTATGTTACAAAAAGAACAAAAAACGCCTTTTGTCAACTCGACCCCCAACTTCCTACTTCAAAATCAGAAGATCTCATTTTTTATTTTGGTTTCGAAGGATCTTTCACACAAGATGGACTTGATCTATTAGGAATGAATTCAAAGCACAAAATATTTTCATATTTTGACAGAGTAATCATTGACGACATTGTATTTGAAGAAGTCTTTTTAGAAGAGTATGCAGTATGTGCCGCTAAAAAATTACACAAATCTGTACATCCATGATTTTCAGAATATGCAAAAAAATGTGCGCTCTTTTGTTACATGAGTTAAAAAAACCGGTAAATATATTGAACAACAAAGTGTTATTCCTCAATAGGAGCGCCTTACATTCCACCCATAAATGAGAGGGCTTTACGGCGCGATAGATAAAACAGGTTTGAGTAGTATTCCTCTACTTCAAATACATACCCAATAGACGCAAGATGTCGTGATAGGTAAGAAAAATGAAAAACCCGATCAAGAGTATTGCAAAGGGAATCACAATTTTTTCTATCGTCTTTGATCGCAGCCTTTTGCCTGTTATCATTTCAAAAATCGAAAGGCAAATATAGCCCCCGTCTAATACGGGAAGCGGCAATAAATTCAGTAAACCAAGGTTTAAGCTAATTGCTCCGAGCCAAAAAAGAGCTTCTTTGATACCGAGTTGCCATTGAGAATGAATGACCTGCACGATGCCAACGGGCCCTGATATCCATTTTGGACTCAATGTCCCTCTTACTAAAGCTGTAAGTGTATCTATCACTTCGTCGAGAATTTGACGGAAGAGAACAAATGGATTAGGATTATACGTAACTTGAACATCTGGAGAAAGTGGCAGACCCAAGTAAAGCAGCTTTTGACTTTGTTCAAACTGCTTCAAGCTTAAAGCTCTTACTTCAGGATTATCAATACTTTGAATTTTTTTTGTTATCTCTTCAAGTTCTGTTGCATATCGCAACATCTGATCCTTGGACTGAAAGATTTCTGCCTGTGTTTTTGGAACAACAGGGTGAAGCACGACGAGATTTCCTTTTTCCATTATCGGGGTGTGCGTTCCTATTGTCTTTTCGATTGCAAGGAGGTCAGGCCCTCGTAAAGGAGAATCAAAATCCTTATTTGCTTCTTCTAAGGATAAAACGCCTCCTTCCTTTGCACCGCGATCTACAATTAATTGGACTTGTCTGTGTTGCAACTGGTACAGGATTTCCGGAGAATTTTCTACTGCAATTCCGTTTACTGCAATGATCTGATCATGTTCTTTTAATGAATCTTCCTGTTGTGTGATTTCGCTTTCGTGAAAAGAATTGCGCTTTCGATCTTGATCTATGAATGACAATTTTGACTCGACAACGCCTTGCTGATTCAAATTATAGGGCATAAAATATAGGCTTGAAAATTTTGTCGATTTTAATTTTGCCTCCCACTGCCAGTCTGCAAGCTCTTCTTTTTGTTCTCCATTGAGCTTTAGCTCTCCTAGCGTAATTCTTGGAACTCGTCGCAATAAGATCTCATTGTTCCGCTTAATCGTAACGAGCACCCGTCCGTCATTTAACACTTCACTTAATTGATTCGATGAAAAGATCCGCTCACCATCTGCCCAAATTATTCTGTCACCATATTGAATGCCAGAATCTGCAATGGGAGATCCCTTTGGAAGTGGATTTTGGCTGCCATCTAAAAGCTTAGAGTACTGAAGAAATGAAGCAGGGTACAAAACACCTGTATTAAGGATTTGAGGATTTGGTGATTTTGAACTTGAAATCGGCCTGACATCACATGTAAAAGGAACATACGTTTTCTTTGATTCATCCCATCTCATTCCTGTTATATGCACCAACCCAGAAGAGGTCATTGCAGCTTGATAATGATCTTTTTCTCCATGAACAGGTTCAGAATTATAAGAAAGAATAATGTCTCCGGGTCTTATCCCTTTATTGAAAAGATCTGACTTTGGATCGACCCAACCTATCCTATTCGTAACATTCGTAAAATTTTTCTCCCTTCCACCCGTTAACCAAATCAGAGAAAATACGACAAATGCAAAAACGATATTTGCCAAGGGACCCATAACAGCTACCTTCAATCGATCCCAGGAGCTTTTTCCAAAAAAGCCATCTTTGATCATTTCGGGTTCTACGCCATTTTCTTTTTCCATCCCTGCAATCTTGACATACCCTCCAAACGGAAGCCAACAGATATTCCATTTAACCCCATCGTGGTCAAAAGAAAAAATAGGTTTTCCAAAACCAATGCCAAATGACTCAACTCTCATCCCAACGCGACGAGCCATCCAATAATGGCCAAGTTCATGGATAAATATGAGAAAACCTAAACCCAAGATAGCAAGCAAAAAGTAAAAGAGACTCACAATCATTATTTTTTCCTTAACATATGCAGCATAAGAATAGCCCCTTTTCTTAAAAAAACAAAGGAGATTCATTTTACTATTGTTCTATTTGTCGAGAAAGTCTTTTTCTTTTAAAAAGAAATTTCACACAAAATCCTATCGAAAAAATTACCACAAGTATCACAACCACAATGCCTTGCGTCGCTGTAGGAAGATCGTATACAGAAAGCAAATGCCTACCTAAAGCACAAGAAAGAATTGATGCAATAATCGATATGCCAATTGCTAAAAAGAGAAGTTTTTTTAAACGGTCAGCATACATTCTTGCAATGAGAGGAGGATACACTAAAAAGGCCAAAAACAACAAAACGCCAACGGAGCGAAATGCTCCTATGCTTGTGATTGCAAGTTGTCCCATGAGAAGATAGCCAAAAGCAGAAGGAGAAAAATCGAGTACTTTTGAAAAAACAGGATCAAACGTTGTAATAAATAACCCTCTAAAAAAGAGCGTGCAAAGGAAAACATTCAAAATGGCTATCCACAATGCAAAGTTCAAATCTTTCACACTCAATGCATCGACGTTCCCCATTAAGAGTTCTGCTCCAATATGGGCATTTTTTGAAAGCATTGTAACGACAATTATCCCCAGCGCAAAAAGGAACGTAAAAACAAGTCCTGTACTAGCGTCTTCTGCAATTTTTAAATATTTTACGAAGAGTTCACACAAAAAAGTCGTAAGAAATGCCATGAAAAGACCACAGGTAATTAGAAGCCATTCCGAGGGCAAAAGGTGTGAAAAGTCAAAAATGCCGGATTGAACATAAAAATGTTGATAGAGAAAAAAGGCTAAGACAACACCAGGTAAAATTGTATGTGAAATAGCATTTGCAAGCATGGTCATTTTGCGAAAGACCAAAAAGGCGCCAACGATGCTCGACGATATCGAGATAAAAATGAGAACGAGCATTTGAAGTTCATCTGAACACAAAGCGAAGCCAAAAGGATCGAATGCAAATTGCAAAAAGCGATTTGCTACTGTCTGAAAGAATTCGAAAAATGTATTTCCGGAATAGGGATTCATGTTCTTTTATCTCAAACTGTATTATTCAAAAGCATATCTTCTTCATCTTTTGGAATTGGCTTCCTATGAGGATCGAGTGTTGGTGAATCTAAAAGTGCATTAAGTTCAATTTCAATGTCTTTTGTAATAATATGCTCCATTTGCTCTGCACTTGGATGTACGCGATCTTGAGCAACTCCACAATATTCTACAAGATACACTTCCCAGAGTCTATGTAATCGAACGATTTTTCTTGCCCATAGCATACCAAGAGGTGTTATTTGGATTTCGTTCCCATCAATTAGTTTTATCCATCCTTTTTTTTGCATAGAAGAGAGTAAAAAATGAAACACAATGAGGTTTATTTGAAAATATTCTGCAATTTTCACTCTAGGAACCTTTAAAGATCCCGACGTAGAACACAATTTCCATATTGTTTTGAGAATATTTTCTTTTTGACAATTGAATTCAAAGGAAGTCTTTCGAATCAGGCGAAAAAATAAACCAAGCCGCGGTGCAAAAATGACGGAAAAAAGAAAAATAAGACTTACAATCATAACGATCATAGGCCCTGTTGGGATGATGTAATGACTGGAAATCTCGTGGGAAACGAAAACGCCAAAAAAACCGGATACAATGCCAATAAAACCACTCAAAAGAAGAAGAAAAGGGAGGCGATACGTCCAAAGCCGTGCACAGGACGCAGGGAATATGAGCATTGCAGACATGAGAACCACTCCAATTGCGCGAATTCCAAGAACACACGATAAGACAAATAGAGCTTGAATGAGAGAATTTATGCGTACCTTATTTATACCTATGCTTTGAGAAAACTCAGGATCAAAAATTACGGATTTTATTGGGCGATAGTACATTAATAAAACAAGGATAAATCCAAAGGCAACGCTGCCATAAACATAAAGATGCTGTGTTGTCATCGTTGCAGCTTGTCCAAAAAGATAGCCCTGCAATTCTTTGTAGAGGGTCGGAAATGGAACTTGTAATGCAGAAATTATTGTAATTGCAATGCCAAAGAATGCGACTAAAACCGATGAAAGACTACTATCTTCACTCAATTTTCCTTTGCGATGAAACAATTCTACCAGGAGCATTCCAAAAAAAGAGGATACAAATGCAAATAACAAGGTGAAAAAAACAGAACTCGTATCAAAATTTTGTACTTGAAAAAACTTTTCCAACAAGATAGCAAAAATCACCCCTGGATAACACGCGTGTGAAATTGTCTCGCCTGCAAGCGATTGTCTTTTCAATACGATAAATACACCCATGACAGATGCAGTAAGACTCATGATCATACAGCCTATGCAGGGCGCTTGAAGAACCGGATCGAAAAAATATTTCGAAATATCAAAAACCATTATGGCAACCCCTCTGATAATCCAGATGACCGCTTAAATGCATCGTCAAAAAGAGTAAAGTTTTTTCCATAGGCTTTCTCTAAAATCTCTTTTGAAAAGACTTTTTTCGTAGGTCCACAACCCAAGAGTCGAACGTTTAACACGATCAGCCAATCAAAATACTTTTCCACGCTGTAAAGATCGTGATGAATCATCAGAATGGTTTTATTTTCTTTTTGCAAGTCAGAAAGAACCTGCATAATGATTTTTTCACTTGCATGATCGACTCCTGCCAAAGGCTCGTCGAGAAAATAAACTTCTGCATCTTGCATCAAGGCTCTTGCAAAAAATGCTCTTTGCTGTTGACCTCCTGAAAGTTGGCTGATTTGGCGATGCCTATACTCTTTCATTCCCACATGGTCAAGACATGTGAGCGCTTTTTCGTAGTCTATATCTTTTATTCTAGAAAATAGCCCTCTTTTGGGATAACATCCCATGAGAACGAGCTCTTCTACAGTGATCGGAAAATCCCAGTCAACGGATTCTTTTTGAGGAACA
>JBDHQC010000093.1:0-7639 GCA_039806815.1 Parachlamydiales bacterium | reverse complement strand
TGGACCTGAAGTAATGACGATATTTGTTCCAATGTAATTTGCAATTATATGTGATAATGTCGTCTTACCAAGTCCTGGAGGCCCTGAAAAAAGGCAATGCCCAATGGGTTCTGATCTTTTTTTGGCAGCACCCATCAATATTTCAAGTTGCTTTCTCAATGCATCTTGCCCCTCAAAATCGTCGAGCGATTTTGGTCGCATGGAAAGTTCGAAAGTTTCGTCTTGTTGAAAAAACGTCGACTCAACAAAATGATCTGTCACGAAATTACTCTTTGCAAGTTTACAAATATCGTCTACACCATATACGAAATCTAATCTACTTGCAACCATTACTGCATGAGAAGATACTGCTCGTCTTTATACAAAATTAACATTCATAAGATTTGATGTACTAAAAACATTTACAATAGAGCAAAAAATGAATGCTGGCAACTCAATGGATCCCATTTCTTGGATTCAACAACAATTAGGTAATGCATGGCAAAATCTGCCAAACTTTTGGGGAACAACTACTCCAGAAGCACAACAAACAGAACCTGAAGTATTGAGAGAAGAGGCGACGTCCGAGCAAAATCTCCCATCCCCAGGCACTCAAAATCAAAATTCACAATCAGATGCACAAAATCAAAACGCAATAGCTACAACACATGATCCTAAGGCAAAAACCGGAGCTGTTGCCGAAAAAAGCATACCAGTAGAACGCCCTGAAGAACTCACTGTCGCTCTATTCTTGTTGCGATGCGACACTATGAGGTATTGCGAGGAAAAGCTCAAAAAAAGATATGAAAAGACTCAATCAATTGCAAGAGATCAGCAAATCCTTCACGATATCCAAAGAAAAATCATGGCTCAGGCAAAAGATGACGGAACTTGTGATTTAACCGCATTGCGAAACACGCCCGAATGGAAAGAGTTATCTCAAAAAGCACAAGGAATAACGATCAATCTTCCTGATAAAGATATTCTATCAAAAGAAGAAAAAGACCTTTACCTTCGCATCCTTGAAAATCGCGACAAAGACTACGACCGAGACTTAAAACTGTGCATGCAAGAAACGCAACAATTCGTTCAAGAAAAAAACCAGGCCTATGCGGAATTAAAATCACTTTGGGATAAACATTCCGATATACTAAAGAAAATAATGCAGAATATTCCAAGCAGATGAAAAACGAAACCAAGCTACTACACAGCTATGCATATAGCCTCTATCAGAGCGGAAAGTATTATAAGGCAGAGCTCATCTTTCGATATTTGACGATGCTCGAGCAGGGCTCTGGAAGATTTTGGCATGGCCTTGGATCGAGTCTACTCATGCAAAGAAAATTCGAAGAAGCAAAAACCTGTTTTCAGATGATGACATCGCTATATCCGCAAGATGTACGTGGTTTTTTGCTTCTTTCAGAAACTGAATTCCATCTCAATAATGTAGAATCTGCTCTTCATTTACTGAAACAGGTAGAAGAAATTGCAAATGAAGATGAACTTTGCGTTGTAAAAAAAGAAATCGAGAGAATTAAAGCCTCTTTTGAAAAGGAGCTTCACTATGCGAATTGAAAATGATCACATAACAAGCACTGATCACATAACAAGCACTGATCACATTGAACAAGATTGTCTTCAAAGCCCTCTGCAACCTACAGAACAGAGTTCAGAAGACGTAATTAAGCCATGTGAACAAAAAATAGCCCCTTTAAAGCCTCCTGCAATTGATCCTCCGGAAGATGTATACATCGACCAATACGACATTCTTTCAAAAGAAGATAAAGCTCGAATTCAAAATTTAGACCTCGACGTGCAATTCGATTTTCTCGTTGCACGAATTATTGATAAACAAGGCTCTTTTGTTCAAGGGCAGCGTTCTTTGTTCGAAAATGAAAACGGCTATTTAAAGACAAAGCAAAACGAACGGCTCACTGAAACGACAAACGGCATTTACATGATGCAAAATACCAATAAGTTGAATAAAGTTGAATCTTGCGTAGGCTCTTTTGGACTGATGGCAGCAGGAATCTATAACATGTTGCACGAGAAAAAAGAAATAGGTCTTGCAGCGTTTGTCGTAGGATCACTTTTAGCAATAGATGCTATGCTTGACAATTCGATGAAAAGGACAATAGCAGAATGGCTTTCTCAAAAAACAAATGAAAGTGAAGAGACCTGGCTTGAAAGAGTTCAGATGTTTACGAGCGTATCTTCTCTTGCATTGAGTTTGGGTCTTTGCCAACAAGAAGCTATCAACATCGGCATGAATGTGTCTAAAGCTGCTTTAAGCTTTACTCGAGCAGGAATTGAACGAGAACAAGGCCTGCAAAAAGCAATTCTCATCGAACTCGACGCAGACATTGAAAAATCAGAAAAGAGAATAGATGTTCTCATGACGAGAGTAAACGACATCGTTACAACTCTTCTTGAATTTTATGAGAATCTCCATCAGATTAGAACGAACAGACATCAAATCATTAGCAAACTTAACACCACAAAACACTAATTGAGAGGTGCGACATGGCCCTTACAAAATTATCCGCAACGACAGATCAAACACTCCATAATCTCTACGATGAAATGGCCTACCGAAATAGTCAAAAGCTTGTTGAGGAGGCATTTTCAGAACCTTTTTGCATGGATAAAATAGAGTTCAAAATTGCAAAAATGGTCATTTATGTCCTTTCTGAGCGACGTTCACAGTCTAATAAACTTTCTCTTGAATATGAAAAGCAAAAAGAACATAGCGTCCGAGAAAATGCAAGATCCTACAGAGATTTGAAGAACAATCTAATATCTGGTGGGATTGCAATAACACAACTTTTCCAAGTTGCGACAATTGCACTACCAAGTGCGGGTTATGATGCTGCTAGTAAAATACTTTCAAGCATCGAACATGCAGCACAAACAGGAAAAGGAGCTTATGACAATATTTTGCAAGCAGATCGCATAAAGCTTCAAGCAAATTCAGATCACTATAATATGCGCTGCAATCAGGCAATTCAAGAATGTCAATCGCTTTCGCAAGAAGAAATTGCTGCATTGAATGCTCTTCGTGAAGCTCTTCGTCAAAAGAACGAAACATTGTCCCGCATCGCACAATAATTTCTATCTCTAAAAAAGAGTCATAGTCGAGTATTTTGACTCTTTTTAACTCAATCCACAAATTATAGAAAATATTTTATTTTCCATGGTAGATATATAAGAATTTTTTCATTTTTTATTTCCGCTCTATATTAATTATATAAAATAATTAAATTTTAATATCATTATATGCTATAATTGATTTAATTTTATAATTAACGAGGGATTTAAATGAATTTTCATCTACTATTTATTCCTTTTCAAGAAACCCTGCATAATGAAGCTTTCCTTGCAAAAACTCCTCCATGCGATGATTCTTCTTTTGTAACAAGCGATGCTGAAAGTGTAGAGTTTTCAGGTCCAAAAAAAAGTAGAATGCAATGGAAGGAATCCCATATACGAGTTCTTCTTCGACTTTATCATGAATATCGAACAATATATCCATTTAGAAGTAAAGGCTTGACTGATATTGGATGGGACAAACTTTTCCTTAAGATGAAAGAGGTATTTCCCCAAGATTTAATTACGCTGTGGGGATGTAGATCTGCCTGCTTAAGACAATTGCAAAAACAAGAAAAGGCAGTTTCAAATATTGCACAAAGACTACTTCGAACAAATGAACTCTCAGTACAGAATGAAGTAGGGACAAACATCCAGGAAGTTATCTCTGATGTTTCACAGATATCAGAAACGGAAAAGAAGGTAGATACGATTATAGATTTATATAAAGAATATTTCAGAATAGTAGATGTGATCGGGAATGAAGAAAATTCGTTAATCAATGAAATTCCACTAGAAGTAAACAATATATTCAATGAAGAAATTGATAATGACCCATTATCTTACCTTACCCTCTTGCAAGATCAAACAACTGATTCCGTTTCGTTTGGAGATCCAACAGAAAGTCTAGCTCCAATAGCTTATGATCCAGGTGATGTTGAATATGATATCGCGCCATCACCTCTGCTTACTCACTTGGAAGATCAAACTACTCATTCCGTATCTCTTGGAAATCCAACAGAAAATTCGTTAATCTGTTCCGAGGCAAAAGAGACAGATAAGAACAAAGAAAAGGATCATGTATCATTTGAAAGAGAGTTCCCAAAACAAAGTTATACTTCACCCTATGATCTCGAAATTTCGTCACAAGATAACTCCTCTACTCGAAAAGGTCATCCAGTAAAGCACAGTAGAAATTTTTACATAGACTCCGATAAGGCTCTTTCTCAAAGACCGACTTCTTCATCTACAAAAGCTATTATGAATAGCCCTTCTGATTACGCTCATGGCACAAATAATGTAGAAAATGTCGCCGTATCAACACTAAAACCACAACCTCCATTTCTTATGGCAAAACTTAACAATTTTAATCACTCTAGAACTGCTTCTCGTATAGACCATATAACCCCAACTTCTCCAAGAGATCCAGGAATGAAGGAACCTACACACTCAAGACAGCTTACACATAAACCGAATTCTCGTGAATCTCACAATAGAACGTGTGTTCATTGGGATAAACATCATCTGGAAGTTCTTAAAAAGCTTTATGACAAACGCAATGAGAGTTATGGTAACACGGGATATATACGAGAAAAAGATTGGCAAATGATAGCAGTTGAAATGTCTACTATTTTCCCTTTAGAAGTATTTACTTTTAAGAGCGTACAACGTGCATATCAAAACCATGCGACTAACCTCTAGATGTTCTTAATGCTGTACCAGTAATCCTCGTTTGAAAGAAGGCTCATCCTACAGCACAAAACTGTAGGTTTTCTCGCTCGTCACTAATAAAGGTTCATTTGCTCCAGAATACCTCAAAAAATATAAAGATTGAATAAGGCATCCTATTGTGCAATCACGTGCTCATAGCACATAGTTTTTCCCCATGGAAAAGACACTTCAAAACATTGTGTAAGCTTTATGTTCGAATCTTTTACATAATCGAGTAAGCTATAGCTAATAGTAATGACCTTGCTACCTGCTTTTAGCTTTGCAAAACGCTTGGCAAGAAAAACGATCTCATCGTCTGCATAACACGTTCCATAGAGATAGAGTATAGTTGCGGATGAAAGATCAAAATCTTCAAATATATCTCGAAGGAAAAAATCGACATTTTGGACGCAAAACATCTTTTTTATCGTCGATGCTATTTCTACAAAGCGTGGAACATTTTCGAATCCAACTGCAACGCATTTATAAAATGTTGCAAGGAAAAAGCAACATCTTCCCCTTCCTGCACCGAGCTCATAGACGATGTCTGTATTCTTTATACCGACTTTCTTTGCTATGAAATCCATGGTTTTAAATGGAGTTTCGCCATAAGGAGAAAGTCCTTTGTGAAACTTTCTTGCGATTCTATAAGGGCTTTTAAAGAAATAAGCAGAAAGAAGCGCACAGTCGATGAGAAAAAACTTTGCATTTATCCAGTAATGGAAAAGTGTGTAGAAAAAATCAGATATAGCAAAAAGGCGAGATGAAAGGTACAATCTAAACTTCGATGGTTCTTTTTGCTCAGGTTGTGCTTGTTGATTCGGGAGGTTTTTCATTCAAGACTATTGGTTTACCAAAAGTCCGAAGATACCGTCTTAAGGCCTGACGAGTCAATGAAATTTCCTTCGAATCTTCACAAAAAGTTATTGTATACGTCCCATTCCACGAAGAACTCTTGATAGTGGCATGACTTATTTTCCCAAATCTATTCATTTTAGAAAGAATTATATTTCCATCATCACATGGATAAATAAGCCACATAGGAATTCTGGGATTAAGCTGAGACATTTTCTTTTCAACGGTATCTTTTGAAAGTCTTGTAGATAAGCTGTTTGAGTGAGGAGAAAATTCGACAAAATCCTTAAGGATGCCAAAGGATATCATCTCTTTTTGAAATGAATCCAAAAATGTTTGTAAGTTTTTATACTCCTTTGAATGGTTGAAAACATAACTTTCCAGGCTCTTCATAAGGTCGACCGGATATTGCTCGATCTGATCGCTTTCTTTTGAATACACGCAGAGAGTTGCCGTTGTTTTTCCTACTGGTGCCGGGATAAAAGTGAATGTTTTTTCAATATTGAGGTTTGTCATGAGAGTTTTCATTTTCTTAAATTCTGCCTCAAGTACTTCCAACCCTTCATCTTCAAATAAGCGAAATTTTCTCAAGTCCTGAATCTTTCGAACAGCTATCTCTTCTTCTGCGAGCTTTTCCTTTCGTACGATGAGATCCTGTAAATTTTTTTCCAACGAATTCAGGGTATTGATAACACCCCAATTGCAATCGACAAATTTCTGGATAACCCCAAACCGCTTCTTTGAAAATTCAGATGTAGTGACCTCTTTTGCCCTTTTTGTCCAATCTATAAGTGCTTGGATATTAAGAGAATGCAACTTTTGATCATCAGTAAAAGCCAATTGGATATCGTTTTTAATTGCTTGAGCGTAAGCTTTAGTTTCAATAATATTATATGACATAAAAATATTTTTTTATAATAAACTTAACTATATCAGATATAATTATAAAATACTATTCTTTTTTCTCCGTTGTAAGCTTAAATAATTGATCTATTAGCAGTTGAGAAGTACTTATAAATGATTCCAATTGCGGATGCAGTGGAAGCAGATCTGTTTTTTTTTCGATAGTTTGGCGGCAATGCTTTGAAAACTGTTTAAACGCCGCAAAGCTTTCTTCGATTTGTGGCAAAGTGGGATTTTCAAAAAGTTTTGCAAAAAAATAGAGCGGTTTTGCATTTGCGACGCCGCAATTTCCCCTCTTTTGGTTCGGGAATGCCCCTTTTGTATCGATAAAGCCTTCCACCTCTTTACAAAAGTTGTCTTTTGTACAGCCAATGAGTTTTGTAAATTCATTTTGAACAAAGAGTGGCACATGTTGTTGTAAAATATTTTTTAACATATTCAAGACTTCAACATTCAAAAGAGAAAGATCATACTTATAAAACGACACATTGCGATACTCATCTACCCCTTTCAAAGTGCGATCAATTATGCACATATAGCGTTCATTTTCGCTTTTTGTGAAAAATCCAACATAGATTGCATGCAAAAGGCACGAAACGCCAATGAATACAGGAGATGCACCTTCTTGTATCTTCATAAATTTGCTTTCATTATCTTCTAGAAGATCCAAATATGCCAGCCCGATCGATTGTGAATATGGATCAAGTTTATATTCTTCGCATAATTGAGAAAATATCGCAGAAATGCCTCCATATTTGGAACCGTATGGAGCAAGAGATGATGTGCGATCGGTCTCTTTACTCAATGTATCTTCGTACCCAATAAAGCCATGTCTCACATTTTCAAGGGTTTTCTTTGGCATGAGTAAAGATATCTTCAAGAGACTCTTTTAGCACTCTCACCCCTTGAGCGCTAGTGGCGCGTTCAAGCGCAGTCTTTCTTTCGTAATTATCTTGTGCAACCAGAGCTCCATGCATCAAAAAGAGCTTCATCAATTCAATTTTATCTTCAAAAGCTGCAACATCCAGTAAGGTAAGATTTGATAAAAAGTCAGTAAATGTAGAAAGGTAAGGGTATTGACGTAAAAGCTCATCAAAAAAAGAAT
>JBDHQC010000092.1:0-7678 GCA_039806815.1 Parachlamydiales bacterium | reverse complement strand
AAATGAAACCGATCGCATTTTTCAACGAGAGGTCGGGCGTTTTATGCTCTCTTTATCTCAAGTCAAAAAAGATGCTCTTATAAAAATTGCTATGTTTCACTACCCGCCGATTTCTTATGATTTACAAGAGTCTGAAATCTCGAAGATTTTAGAAAAAGAACACTTTTCCCATTGCATATTTGGCCATTTGCATAACTTAAAACAAAATGTTCAAGTTTTCGGAAAAAAAGAGGGCGTTACCTATCATTTGGTATCGTGTGATTTTGTAGAATTTCGATTAGTCAAACTCCTTGAAATAACATCTGAAAATGCAAGGGGAATTTCCATCAAAGCACAAAATTGAGGGACATACGGATCTGACAAAGAAAACGGCTCTTTCTTATGTTCCCGTTCTCTTGAAGCAAGAAGCTTTTCTAAAGCCTCAAGCTTTTGATCTTCATCGAGACATCTTTCAAAATCTGCGCAAATTGCTATTAAATCCAGGAAATCTTCTTCTTCATAAAGCAAAGTGAGCGTATGCTCTACTATCTTTCTGAAAAGACTTACATCTCCTCCGTGTACCATAAATTCTAATAAATCAAAATTGAGCTGCAAGTCCGGGTCTTTGCAATTTTCTTCGAAAACTTCTTTCAAAAGCTCATTTGCCTTTGCAAAATCCTTTACTCCATAGAGCTTTGCTCGTAAGAAATCAAACCTTTTTTTGTCTCTTACAAATGGATAGAAGTTTTCGACGAGTTCTTGTGCATATGCATAACTTTGCTCGTCTATAAGGTCTGAAATATAGTCTGAAAGAAATAGCGATATATCATGTGCGCAGTATTCGCAAATCGTCATGAAGGCAACTTTCGGGTCAATTCCATGATCGACATTTTCTTCCAGCACGTTCAAAAAACTAGAAATTGCATCTTGAAGTGCTTCAAAGTCGAGATCATTTCCGCTATCGTGAGAAAAAATCTGCACATCGAGTTCATCGCAAATTACCGATATGCTTGGTTTTTCAGGAGTTATTCTTCTCCACAACTCAAAAAGTAAAAGGTAAATCTGGTCATAATCATCGAGTTGTAATTCCGAGTCTACAAGTAAATTTTCAGTAAGTTCTTCTGGAGTATCAAACTCATCAGAATATGCAATAAAAGAAGTGCGGTCTAGGACGATGTTACGTTCGCTTAGTTTTGAAAAGATCTCTTCCAAAGTAAGAGCTCGATAATCTTGGACTTTCCACGATTCAACAGGAAAATGTGGATTCCTCAACCAAGCTATTCTCAATGAATTATATAAAGCCTTCGATGCATTTTCCATAGAGATAGACTCTAATTTGTTATAAAAAGATACTATTTTTTCACGAACAGGGATTTTAAATCTAATTAAATCGCGCGTATGTCTTCCATAGGGACATATCCCTCTTTTTCAGAATTTAAAGAAATTTTTGCCCATCCGGAAGAATCCACGTCGACAATTGTAACTTTCGTTCCCCATAAAACAGGAGTTGAATCTTCCAATGCATATTGTAGACCGGGTTGAATTCTTAATCCCACTGTATGAATAATGCAAGCTTCAGGATATGCAAAGTAATGACTCCAAATGAAGCTGAAATAAATTATTAAACCAAGAAGAAATGAAAGTAAAGAAAATCTTTTAAACGTAACAAAATTAATCCATAAATAAAACGAATACATCACAAAAGCAAAAACAAATAGCCAAAAAGCAATTCCTGCTCTTTCATCGATGGAAAGGCGGTCAGAAAAGAAATTAACAATAGAATCTTTAAGACTATAAGGACTTTCAGAAAGTCCTGCTTTTTTTTGACAAGCTCGTAGATTTTCTCGAATTTTTGAATTTCGAGGAAGGAGTTTTAGTGCTTTATAGTAATAAAGAATGCTCAGGCCATATTCTCCAAGCTGATAGTAGCAATTGCCAATGTTATACAAAAGACTGCCGGAAGGTGAATCGCTTTCGAGAAGTAAATACTGACGCAAGGCCTCATTGAATGCTTTTCTTCTCGTTTCTAAATCCTTTGTCCTTTCTCCTTCTTGATAATAGCCGAACGCCGAATCAAGAGGTTGATTTTGAGAAAAAAGAGAAAACGAGGAAATAAGGTACAAAAAACAAAGCAACTGAACACATATTTTAGTACTCTTCATTTTTTCACACAGTATCTTTTGGTTTCATGCGATTATATAAATCCGATGCTTGATCGATGATTTCTTGCATTGAAATTGCAGCATTTGCACCGCCATACTGCTTTTGTTCGATCGAAGTCAAAAAGCTCTTTACCTGCCCTACAAATCCATCTTGAGGAAGATCCTGTGGAGAATCAAGGGGTGTTTTGATAAGCCCGAATTCATAAAGACCTAAAAGAAGCCCTTTGTAAAGAAGCGAACAGCACTTTTCTTTATCTTGTTTTTCTTGAATTGCTTTGAGCATGTATGTTCTACTCGTTATTTTTTCCGGCCTTTTAATGTTTGCCACTTTCTTTAGTATGATTTCGATTCCAAGGATAGCGCCAAGAACGAATATTGCATACGTCAGTAAAATTGTGTCCATTTTCTTGGATTGAAGATTCGTTTCTTCAAGCATGACGTTGCCATTAATGTCTATTGGCGCAAGCTGAGATTCGACTTGCATAGGCTTTTCTGTTTTTGGAGCTTCTTGTACTTGTGTAGTACTTGGATTCTTTGTAACCTTAATTGCAATAGAATTTGACGTTCTCGTAACATACGTTTCGGAAATAGGATCAAAAGAAGAAAACTCAAATTTTGGAATTTCCTTAATATCTGCTTTTATTGGTTGCAACTCAAACTGAAAGAATTTTGTGGCACCATCGACTGATCCCGGAGAATTTTTATCGACGTAGCGAAAATTTCCCTGAAATCCCTTTTGTTTCATAAAGTCTGGAAGTTTCACCGTTTCAAATTGTCCTGATCCTGCAACTTTTGCCTCAAGTCGAATATTTTCTCCAAGTTGAACAGAGTTTGAAGAAAGAAGTCTGACTTGCCACTGATAAATGCCCAAAGCACCATTGAACGACTCAGGCCTTCCTTTTTCCGGAAAAGGCAATACTGAAACAGTAAAGCCTTTTGCAACGGCCTTTAATAGCGGAGCCTGTTTGATCTTGTCGCCATATTGATTTACGTAATAAGGATATCCTTCGATAATGGAATCAGGGATTGCAAATTTCCCGGGATTTTGTGCTTGGGCTTTTTGTACAATTTGTTGAACTGTATCCAATCCATCTTGATATGTATCGATTTTAGGCGCACCGACGTTCAAAAATCCGTCTGCTTTTAAAAGACTTAAATCTTCGCGAGTCAATGCAATGGGGATTCTGAAGTAAATTTTCGTTTCAAATGTTACTTCTTCGCCGGGATAGAAATTTCCTTGTTCGATAATGCGAGTCGAAAGTCGAAGATTTATTGATTCAACAGACCGAATCACTTCGTATGTTAAGGGATTTGATTGAATTTGCAGCCCTCCTACTTGAACGGTAATAGGATTTAGCGTGTAGAGCCCTTTTTCTTTTGGAGGGAGTTCAAATCGGTATTTTGTCACTACTAAAGGATCAGAACTTTCGTCGAGTGCAAATCGCCCTTGTTCTGGGTGCTCTTCACCTTCTTTTATTACTTTGAGAGACTTTTGATCTAATTCAAAAGAAGATTCATTAATGAGTTGAGATTTTGTATGAAAGACGGAGATTGCACCGATGATCGGTTCATTTTCATAATTTGCTTCCTGAGAAATGGAAACATCTATTTTAGGAGGCAACCGAACGCCTGAAACAAAGATGAGCAAGATACATGCATAAAGGCACCCTTTGAATACTTTCACCATGGACGAATTCCCGGTACATAGTTTTGATTCATTTTCACCTTGCGATCCTCTTTTTCCATCTCTTGAAGCAACTTCAAGGCATTTTCATCAGAAATTGAAAATGATGGCATTTCCACTTGTAATTCTTCTTTCGGACTTTCTATTTTTTGTTCCGGCACTTTTTTTGCTTCTTTTGCAGTTTTTTCCTTCAAAAGCCCTTCAATTTGCTTAATAATATCCATAACACGTACAGCATTTTTTTTGTTATTTTCGATAGCAGAATACATATTCTGAAAGTCAAGAGAAGTTGAAAAATCTAGTAATGGATAAAGTTCGAGAAAATAATCTCGAATCTTTTTCAAAGTCTCAGTGTCAAAAGGAAGCCTTACGAGAGCTTCTTCTAATGCTGTAAACGTTTTCTTTTCTTGAGAAGAAATAAACGACATATTTGTAAAGGATTTTTGTGCTATGGAAACAAGAGAGCTATTTTTTTCACCTTTCAATGCATCGAAGTATAAAGATTCAAGTTCATTGAATATATCAAGAATTTTTGTTTGTCTTGTATAGGCGTTTTGAATTTGCAAAAGAAGATTTTCTTGTGTCTGATTTTGCAAAAGTTCAAGATAACTTGCAGCGGTATTTGCAAAAAGAATCACTTCATTTTTTGTACGTGAAAAGTCTTGAGTATTTCCAAGCATTTCTTTTAAAACTTTTACAAAATCTGGAGCATCGCTTCCATACACCTTTCCATATGCTTGGTTTGCAATTCCAACGTACCCTATAAATATTTGCATGTCATTTTGATTTTCTTTTGAAGAAATCTTCTTCAACAACTCTAAAAGGCATTCTCTAGGGCAACATAAAGACCATGCAAAGACGAGCTCTGATTGTGCGCTTTCTGCATTCAAAGAAGAAAACTTTTCAAGATTTAAAATTCTCATTTGAGCAAGGGCAAAATCGTTTCTCGATGACTCATTTTTCATCGTCTGTATCTCAATTCCCAAAAGAGCGCCAAGGGCAGATAATTTTTCTTTTGAAAATTGCGAAGTTGAAAACACTTCATTGAATAGGTCACTAACAGGAGTATTTAATGCTTTAAGAAATGCAATATCACTTTGTATACTTTGTACATTTTTAGACCTTTCTGATTGAAAACGCACCAAAAATTCTTGCGTCTTCAAAATCTCTTTTCTCGAGTTGGGTTCACTTTTAAGCTTCGTGAGTTTATTTTCCAAGAGTTGAATCAAAAATTGATCATTTTCATTCAAATATCCGGGTATCTGTTTTGAAAGAAATTTGAGATTAGCATAGTTTTTTTGCATAATATACAAAAATGAAAGTATGGGATCTTTATTTTCGATTTGAGATTCGACGTATAAAAGAACATCTTCTAAACGCAATAGTGAATACGCCATCGCATTTTCAGAAAACCCATCACCTATCTTTTCCAACTCATTCAAAATAACAGTTTTTGTAGAGAAAGGAGTGTTTTGAAGCCGCAACTTTAAGTCGGAAATAAATACGTCAATATCTTGTCTTATACTTGTATAAAGAGCGTTATAATAGGCTTGTTTTGTGCTCTGAGTTCCGGTACTTGAATTGATTTTTGAAATGAGTTCGTTCTTTGCTTTGCAATAGGCTCCAAAAGATTGAGTAAAATTTTTAAACGATTCATTTTTTAGTAACTTTTGATAGTATATGTCTTGCAATGTTCCTTTTTTCAGAAGTATTTCCTCTCTAAGCCTCAAAAGAGAAGACGATGGAGTATTTGTTTGTGCTATTGCTTCATTTGCTCTTTGAAGTGCTTGGTTGAGAATGATTTCGACCTGTTTTTGTTCTGTATCAGTTTGAATTAAACTCAAAGCCAAAAGAAATAAGGCAAGGCTTTTATCGTAGAAAAATGTCTCTTTGAAAACTTTTGGTATCGCATCCGGAAAATCAACCGATTCAAAAGTATCTACTGCTTTTTGCAATTTTTTTTGCCTGAGATAAATGAGGCCAAGATCGTATAAAACGGTCGCTTTATCCTTTTTCGAAAGAGGTGTTTGAAGAATCTCTAAAAAATTTTTCTCTGCAACGTCGTAATCTCCTGCGGACATATACTGTAATGATTGTGCCATTTTTTGATTTACGTCTTCAGTATAGACATGAGCCATGAAAAGAAAAAGGAATGAAAGAATGAGTTTCTTACGTTTCATGCATTTTTCTTTGTTGTATGAATAATGGAAGGAATAACAAAATAAGCGCTATGAGAAACAGTTCTGCCGTAAAATCAACGACTTCTTCCGGAAGAATCTTTTGGGCGACTTCCTTAGTTGTCGAGTAACCGATCAGTGGCTGGCCTTGAAGCGTAAGCTTTGGCGCAAAATTCGAAAGAATTCCATTTGTCATGTCAAATAAAGATAATGAGTTGTCCTCTAAATATATGCCATTTGTTGCGTGTGCAATACTCAGTAAAAGGTCTTTTCTCAAAGAGGAAGTCACCTTTTTTTTGTCATACGTCACATCCGGAACAATCCCGCCTTTTTCAGAACCAATCCCAACAAACTGCCAGGTCATCTCTTTTACTTTTACTTTACCGAACGAATCGACGATCTTATCTTTTGCACTTTGCGTCAATTCCAGATTCTTATTCATCAAAGCCGTATCTTCTCCATCTGTCAAAACGACTACGCTTTGTCGAATTTTTTGATTATTTTTTCCATATTCATTTTCAATGAACTCTTTCATGTTAATGAGATTTGTTCCCCCATCCTTTGTCTCCTCACTTTGCAAATTATCCAAAGAGATCCAAAAGTAAAAGTAATCGAGCGTTTTCGGGACTTGCAGTATGGCATCGCTTTGAAAGGCGACTAAGCTTACGTATATTCCGGACAACGCTTCTGTTACACTTTTTACAATCTCTTTTGCCCGTATTAGTCTTGTTTTCCCCTCCGTGGCATCAGGAACTTCCATAGAAGAAGAGACATCGATGACAAAGACAACTTCATCGTAATTTTCGAGTCCGGAGGAAGTACTTTCTTTGGTTGATTTCAGTACCATTTTCTCTCTATAAAATGACGGCATAAACCAGGCAAGATACAAAAAGACTAAAGCCAATGAAAGACATGCTGTATATAAACCATATGCAAAAAGGTTTCGTTCTTGCTTTTTTAAAAACTGTCGATTTTTAGAAAAGTCTCTCCCTCTTTTTTTCCTCCATCTGAAGAGATACACATACAAAAGAACGACGAAAATTGCAATGAACGGTAAAATCAAAGAATCCAAAAACGTAAGAGGCATACGTTACGGCACCCTTTTAACAAATATAGTTTCAAATAGTATAAATAGTGCCAAGGAAAACGTTGAAATAATTGCAAGTTCTTCCTGCCATGATAAAAGAACGAGATTCGTAATCGATGATTGTTTTTTTTCTCGAACAGGAGCCTGAATTTCGCCTTTTTCAAGAGCATCAATTCTATTGTATATCGCTTCTACTGACTCTGCCTTATTTGCAAGAAAAAATGCACCTCCCGTCGCTTCGATGTTTTTCTTTAATTCCAGCATTTCAGTTGAATTACTTGCCTGTTGCAAAATTGGATCTACACCAATGTAGTATACTCGAACTTTATTAACTTCTGCGTATCGAAGAGCTTGTCCTACTCTCATAAATCGAAAAGGATCATTGCGGTCGAGTGGGTTTGGACTTTGGAGCCCGTCTGTCAAAATAATGATGATCTGATTTTCGATATTGTAGGCAGGTTTTTGCAAGTTTTCGAATCTTTGGGCATAGTATTTTGTTGCTCTAATGAGATTTACTGCTTTAAAGATCGCATATCCAATCGCAGTTCCGTCTTCATCTTCATTCGTCACGGGTTCTATTGAATTCAGC
>JBDHQC010000091.1:0-7825 GCA_039806815.1 Parachlamydiales bacterium | reverse complement strand
AAGAAAGCTTTGCTAAAGAAAAGGCAAAAGTGAATGGAATGAACTGGCTGAAGGTCGGCCAGGGTATACCGAAAAGAGACAGTAACGCCATACCTGTTACGACAATTGTCAGATCATCGCCAAGCATGTGAATATTTGCCGTAGAAGGAATTATGAGTTCAGAAAAATTTCGATCTTTTGTCGTCTTTTCAACACATGTCAAAGTGACAGGCATCGTGGCAGCACTCGACATAGTACTAAAACCTGTTAAACCCGCCGGAATCATCGTTGATATAGTACTTTTTGTCTTTTTGTAATCTCCTCCTGAACCCAAGAAGTAAAGAACATACAGATATACAGAGACCAAGACCATGCTCAATACAAAAACTTTTCCAAATTGCTGGAACAGATGCCCTAAAGCACCATCATAGCTCAACTTCAAACAGAATCCAAAAACGTACAAAGGAAGTAACGGTGTAAATATTTTTTGAAGAAATGTCGAAATGTATGCAGATGTGACATTCGAAAACTTGCAAGATGCTCTTTTTAACGCATTACTATCTTGTAAAAAACTAATTCCAATTCCGAACAATAAGCCAAAAGCTAATGCTATCTCTGTGCCAATTAGGTGTGGTAAATTGAGACTGAAGAGTAAAGCGACTTGAGAGGTACATTTTTCTATAAAATCTGGGGCATGAGAAAGACCGAGTGCTGGCAAAAAAAGCGTGCTGAAAAAATACGCCGTCGTCAATGCAAGGCAATTTGAGATGGTGACGCCTGAAAATATGACAAATAGAAGGGAAAGCAATGAACGCTTACTATTTACCAAAGCACGAAATATATAACTAAACACCATAATTGGCAAAATAAAGAGTAATGACTCAATAAAACAAGAGCTTATAGAATAAAAAATAGAGATGTAATAGACATCTAATACTGATCCTAATAAAAACGCAGAAATAATACTTATTACCAGCTGAACAGGCAATTCTTTTAAAAATCTCATGAAAGCAACAAATTTTTTAATTTATTATAATCGTTTTTTAATAAAATTGCTTGTTTATTTTTATCTAAAGCACTTTGAAGCCTTGAAGGTATAGGTATTTTAGTCTCTATAAGGGGCTCTATGACGTCTATAAACTTTGCAGGATGGGCCGTTCCCAAAAAGATGCCTACTGTATCTTTTGCATGTTTTTGATACTCTTGAAGGCCACAAAACGCTACTGCTCCATGAGGATCTACGATATATCGATACTTCGTATAAAGCTCTATGATTGCTTCTTTTGTTTCTGAATCTGTAAAACGTACGCCGAAAATGTCTTTTCGAATCTCATCGAGATCTCCATTATATAAATCGACGAGCCTTGCAAAATTACTCGGATTTCCGACGTCCATGGCATTTGAAATTGTTCTTTTTGATGGTCGCGGATGAAAAATCCCGGTCTTTAAAAATTCTGGAACACAGTCATTGATGTTTGTAGCTGCGATAAAACGGTCAATGGGCAATCCCATTTTTTTGGCAAAAAGCCCTGCTGTTAAGTTTCCAAAATTACCAGAAGGAACAGATATAACTACGGGGTCAGAACTCTTTTTCAATTGTGCATAAGCATAAAAATAATAAAACGACTGAGGAATGAGTCTTGCGATGTTGATGGAATTTGCAGAGGTGAGCTTTATTTTTTGCAAAAGATCTTTATCATTGAATGCTTTTTTTACAAAGTTCTGGCAATCGTCAAAAGCTCCATCGAGTTCAATGGCAGTGACGTTTTTTCCAAGGGTCGTAAGCTGCTGTTCTTGTATACGACTCACCTTTCCTTTTGGATATAAAATCCATACTTTAATTCCAGGAATATCAAAAAAGCCGTGAGCAACTGCACTTCCGGTATCACCTGAAGTTGCAGCTAAAACATGAATATCGCGTTGTTCATTTTTTCTAAAATAGCCCACGAGTTTTGCCATAAAACAAGCGCCAAAATCTTTAAATGACAACGTGGGACCATGAAACAGCTCTAAAACATATTGTCGTTCATTTAACTTCACTAAAGGCGCATCAAAAGTCAACGAATCTTCGATTATGTTGCGTAAATCATCATCCGGAATGATATTGCACAAGAGGTGCTTTGCTACGACAAATGCAATTTGTTGAAACGACAGGGTAAAAATAGTATCAAAAAATCGAGGATCGAGGGTTGGAATTTTGTTGGGCATGAAAAGTCCACCATCTGATGCCAGTCCCTGTAAAACAGCTTCTTTAAGGGAAACATTTTCTGATTGCTTACTAGTACTATAAAAACTCAACATGTTAACACCACAGGTCCGTTTTGATTTATTTCTGAAATATATACCGTACACTCATGTCCGTGATTTCGACATGCATTTTCCATGGCGCGTCCGATTTTTTCTGCTTGCGCTTTTGAAAGCGATAAAGCAAACACGGAAGGGCCGGATCCAGAGATGCTACACCCGAGAGCTCCGCTTTTTATTGCTTGAAATTTGATTTCTTTAAATCCCGGAATTAATGTAGATCGAACAGGTTCTACAATACTGTCATGTAATGACTTACTAATCAGCTCTGCATCGTTTTTCAAAAGTCCTGCAATTAAGCCACAGGCATTGCCTGATTGTGTCACGTGCTGTTGCAAAGTAATCTCTTTTGGTAACATTTTTCTTGCAACTTCCGTGCGAATTTCAATTTTGGGATGAAGGATAGTACAAAAAAGATCTAAAGAACAAGGAATTTGAATGACATCTATAGGATCATAACTTCGTATTAATACAAAACCCCCTAAAAGAGATGGCGCGACGTTGTCCAAATGTGCAGATCCACAAGCAATACGTTCACCTTCCATTACAAATGGCAAAAGCTCTTTTATCGTCAACGGATTGCAAAGGAGCTCATTTACTGCAAATACGCTTGCAACACAACTTGCAGCACTCGACCCCAAGCCACTTCCTAAGGGCATTTTTTTATGTACTTCGAGCTCTATTCCCTCATGTATATTGAGATGTTTCAACAACTTTAAAACACTTACTCCCGCAGTATTTTTCTTGGGATCTAAAGGTAAAACGCCGTTATCGCCTGTAATTTGCACGATGTGCACGCCTTTTGAATCGGAAAGTTTTGCCACCACTTCATCCCCAGGATTTGTAAGTGCAAAGCCAAAAATGTCAAAACCTGATGCCACATTTGCAACAGTTGCAGAAGCAAACACTCGTATACTCTTTTCGTTCATTTTAGAACCTCTTTGATATAACCTTTTTTCACCAACAACTCTGCATTTAAGAGTGCACATCCTGCAGCACCGCGCACCGTGTTATGCGAAAGAAGTGCAAATTTCCAATCAAGTAATGGACACTTCCTGAGCCTTCCTACTGAAACTTGCATTCCTTTTTCTAAATTGCGATGCAATTTTGGTTGTGGATGTCTTTCATCTTCGAAATATTGTAGAGGCACTTTTGGACTCGATGGCAATTCTAAATCTTTATAATGAGAAGTCATAGCTTGTACAATGTCAAAAGAGTTTGCGTTCTTTTTCAATTTCACAGAAACACAAGCCATATGGCCATTCACAACTGCAACGCGATTGCAGTGGGCGCTTATCGTCATTTTATAGGGCAAAATTGTAGTATTGCAAAGTGTTCCCAAAATTTTAAGCGGCTCTGTTTCTACTTTTTCTTCTTCTCCAGATATAAATGGGATGACATTGTCCAAAATGTCAAAACTTGAAACTCCTGGATAGCCCGCACCTGATACTGCCTGCATAGTGACAACATGTATCTTTTCAACGCCAAAAACGTCTACGAGTGGCTTTAAAGCCATTGCAAGACCAATAACAGAACAGTTTGGATTTGTAACGATCATTCCATTTTTATATTTTTGAGTTTTTACAAGCTCCAAGTGATCGCCATTGACTTCTGGAATGACAAGAGGAACGTCTTGATCCATGCGGTGATTTTTCGAATTTGAAATGACAACTTTACCTGATTTTGCAAAATCTTCTTCAATTTGTCCCGCAACGTTTGAATCCAGTCCTGAAAATGCAATTCGAAACAAATTCGACGGAACACAAGGTTCTATGATCATATTTGCTATTTTTTCTGAAAGTGGGGTATCCATCCTCCAGATCATTGCATCTTTGTACTTTTTTCCTTGAGACTTTTCAGAAGCACAAATGAAAGTAATCTCAAACCATGGATGATTTGACAAAAGCTCAATAAATTTTTGGCCAACCATTCCGGTTGCGCCAAGAACACACACGGGTATTTTTTTCATTGTTGTAACCTTTTATATTTTCTGGCCAAGGGATATAATATCGGCAAAGACCTTTCCGGAAGTAACTTCTGCACCTGCTCCTTGCCCTTTAATTACAAGGGGATTTTCTTTATAAAATTCTGAGGTGATAGCGACGATATTATCGGTGCCGGAAAGATTGTAAAAGGGATGTTCTTTTCTAACTGCTTGTAGAGAAACAGTGCCAATATTTTTTTCAAACGTTGCAATGTAACGAAGGACCTTGCCATCGCGTTCTGCATCGATTCTTTTTTTATTTAATTCCTCGTCGAATTTTTTCAAGTTTTCATAAAATTCAGGAACTGAATGTGCTTCAAAACACTTTTCAGGAAGTATTTTTTGCACGGTAATATCTTTCATTTCCAAAGGATAGCCGCTTTCCCTTGCAAGTATGAGCAATTTTCTTGCAACATCCATACCGTTGAGATCATCGCGAGGATCGGGTTCTGTAAATCCATTTGCTTGTGCCTTGGAAAGCAATTCAGAAAAAACAACACCTTCTGTAAATGAGTTAAAAAGAAAACTCAATGTCCCAGAAAGGATTGCCTCAATTTTTACGATTTTGTCCCCTGAACGAAGCATCTCATGAATTGTGCTAATGATAGGCAACCCTGCTCCTACGTTTGCACCATAAAGAAATTTCACTCCTTTTTTTTGAGCAGTGTTTCTTAGTTTTTTATAGTCGTCGTACGATCCTGAATTTGCTTTTTTATTCGGTGTCACGATCGATATATTTGCTTTGAGAATATCGCCATATTGTAACGTGATCTCCTCACTTGAGGTACAATCGGCAAAGATGGAATTTGGCAAATTACATCCAATCATGCGATCTACAAAATGACGCACATTCATATGTTCGTGATTTTCTTTTAACGAAGATTCCCAATCCTTCAAGTTCATTCCTTGCGGATGAAATGCCATTTGCAGGCTATTGGCAATGCCTACTATTTTGATATTGAGTTGCTGTTCGTTTTGTATTTTTTCAGAAAATCTTTCAATCTGTTGTAACAGCGCTTTTCCAATAAGACCTGTTCCAGCAAGAAAAACATGCACTGTTTTTTTTGGAGATAAAAAGAATGCTTCGTGAATGACATTGATTGCTTTTACTTCATCTTGTTTTTTGACGACGAAAGAAATATTGAGCTCGGATGAGCCTTGTGCAATTGCAACGACGTTTATCCCATTGTTCCCAAGTGCTGCAAATAGCTTTCCTGAAATCCCTGTCGTTTTGCGCATGTTTTCACCAACGACGGCAATGACAGATAAATCGTTTTCTATTACGACATCGTCAATGAGATGTGCTTGCATTTCAAGTGCAAATTCTTTTTGAATCGCCTTTTTTGCATTTTCTACAAACTCAGGAAGTATTGCAAAACAAATAGAATGTTCTGATGATCCTTGGGAGATTAAAATGACATTAATCTCTTTTTCTGAAAGAGCACCAAAAAGGCGCTTTGCAATCCCGCAAACACCCACCATTCCAGATCCTTGAAGGGACAAAAGAGCTAATGAATCAATAGATGAAATGCCACAGATAAGTGCTTCATTGTTTGATGAAGTAAAGCTTATTAGGGTGCCTTCAGCACTTGGATGAAAGCTATTTTTGATTAAAAGAGGGATCTTTTTTTCAAAAGCAGGCGCAATTGTCGGAGGATGTATAATTTTTGCCCCAAAATGCGACATTTCCATCGCTTCCCGATAGCTCATCTCAGGAATAACAAATGCATATTCTTCTTTTCTTGGATCTGCAGTCATAACTCCATCAACATCAGTCCATATTTCAATGATATATACGCCGAGTGCTGCACCAATAATTGAGGCTGTATAATCAGAGCCCCCCCTTCCAAGTGTCGTCGTTTCATTTTCGTTAGATGATGCAATAAACCCTGTGACAACCGGCATCTTAGGATTTTCTTGAAACCACTTTTGGATATTTTTATTGGTCTTTTCAAAGTCTACCTGTGCATGACCAAAATGGCGGTCTGTTTTGATTATATTTCGCGCGTCCAAAAAGACAGCATCTTGAATAAAAGGAATTGCAGCTTCGCTGATAATGAACGCAGAAAATCGTTCTCCGAAGCTCATGACGAGATCTAACGTTTTTTCCGAGCATTCGCCGACGAGGAAAATTCCATCGATGACACTTGATAATTCATGAAACATCTTTTCGAGTTCTTCTAGGACATAAGGAGCTTTTTTTTGTAAAATGAGTTCTTTACACGCTGCAACATGACGACTTTTCAGCTCGTAAAAGTGCTTTTGATACTCGTTTTTCCCAAGCGACGCAAGCCTTGCAATGAGGATGAGTGCGTCTGTAACTCCGCCAAATGCAGAGACTACCACTGCCATTTGCTGTGTAGAATCATGCGCTTGTTTAACAATTTCGATACTATTCTTAATTCTTTCGGGAGTTGCCAAAGATGAACCCCCGAATTTTAATACTTTTGCATAAGACATAAAAAAATCCCAAACGTTTACGGACAATATAAAACCTTTTTTGCCCGAAGCTTTGTTTTATAGATTAGGATTTATTTTAAAGGAAAAAGTATCGGGCGAAAAAGGAAGATTAGCGATGAAACGTGTTCCCACGCGTCATCGTCGTCGTAGTTGTCGTCGACGTCACAAAGGTAGCAGTGAGCCTAAACCCATTTCCTGCTAAGAAAGCTTTGTTATGACTGTGGTTGTGTTTCATTTTTAATTTCCCGCCCAAAAAAGGAGCGCTTTGTCGTTACAATACCAAAAGCCGCATATGAAAATCAACAAAAATATCATCTATCTTTAGGTTTTGATTTCTCTTTTTTTTCTCTGTGCAAAGAAATTAATTGATAAAATTTTCAATAATAACATTCATTCAATTCTATTGAATTCATATCAATATAGTGATACATTGGAGTCTTCTATTTTTTACCAACGACTCGGGCCTTTTACTTAGGCTGGAATTTTTTATTACAACAAATAAAACTTGAAAAACCTTATAGATTTTGTTATTATACGTTCATAATCTTTTTTAGGAGCTCTCACCAATGAGAAAATAAGTTTGAATCCCAATTCTAAATCAATTAACAAGGATCAAACTTATGTCTCGGCTTCTTATTCAGTGTTTACATCTATTTAAATCTTATAGCTCCATCGTATTGTTTGACGACATATCATTGTCAATCAACGAAGGCGATATTTTTGCACTCATTGGGGAAAATGGTTCAGGAAAAACCACCCTTCTACAAATAGTACGTGAAAACGTCATACCCGATTCAGGAAAACTGTATAAAGCATCTTTATTGACAATCGGCTATTTGCCTCAAGTTGTTCATTGTGACGATTTCGAAATTACTGCAAGAGAATATCTGAACGAAGGGCCGTGTTCAAATATTGAAAGACAAATGTCTCAGTGCATCCAAGATCCTGAGCGATTACAAGAATGGGAAAGTTTGCATGAGCAATACGAAAAGCTTGGAGGATACAGACGTATTCCCTTAGAACAAATTGTACATGGGTTAAAAATTCAAATACCCCTTCTTGATATGAAGATGCAAGAACTTTCAAGCGGGCAAAGAA
>JBDHQC010000090.1:0-7908 GCA_039806815.1 Parachlamydiales bacterium | reverse complement strand
AAGCTATGTCCAGCATTTGCGACTTTCTTTTTCTCATATACAACAGCTTCTCTTGATCAAACGGACAGTCTTTGGTCTTTTTTGGCTTATTTCTGGTGGTATTTTCGCTCATATTATGTATCCTTCATTAGGATATCATCCCGTCGAATGGATATACTTGATTCTTGCGTATATTAGTGCTCGATTTTCAGGAATGTGCTTGAATCATCTCATCGATTTTCAGTACGATTCAAAAAACCCAAGAACTCAAGCTCGTCCTTTGCCAAAAGGAGTCATTACTCCTTTTTCGGTAGGACTTCAGGCGATTGTTTTTTTAAGTCTTTTTTTTGTATTTGCAAGTCGTTTAAATCCTGAGTGTTTTGTTTTATCCTTTGTCCTTGGTTCTTTAATTTTCATATATTCCTTCACAAAGCGCTATACCTCTTTATGCCATTTTATCTTGGCTATGATTCATTTTTCAGCACCTCTTTGCGGCTTTGTTGCAATGACGGGGTTTTTTGCACTTCCTCCATTTTTTTTGAGCTTTGCAGTGCTTTTCATCATTGCAGCAGATGACATCATTTATGCGTGTCAGGACGTTGAATTTGATACAAAGGAAGGTTTATATAGCATTCCTTCTTCATTTGGGGTAAAAATTTCGTTGCGCATTTCTGAAATACTACATTTTCTTTCTTTACTCATGCTTTGCGGGTTTGCAATAGTCGCACATCTTTCTTGTGCTTTTTATTTGGGGATATTCTTGTGTGGTATAATGCTTTTTCTTGCTCACTTAAGGCTAAAGGCAAAATCCTTGTCGATGTCCGTTTTAAATGATGTATTTATCTTGTCAAATACCCTTAGTGGAGCTATTGTTTTAGTTTTTTTAGTCGGAGAATTGATATGGCGCGCATCGTCGTAGGAATTTCTGGTGCATCGGGAGTTATTCTTGCTCATCGCTTGATATTGAAGGCAGCACTTTTAGGACATGAAATCAATTTCGTCATGACTTCTACTTCATGCATTACTGCACGTATTGAAATGGGAGATGACTTTTCCTCTCCTCAAAAATTTTTAAATAGCTTTCCCGAAGAAGCGCAAAAAAAGATTACTCTTTACAACATCAATGATTTTCTTGCACCTATTGCAAGTGGTACCTGTCTATTTGATAGCGTTGTCGTAATTCCATGCAGCATGGCAACCTTAAGTGCTATTGCTATGGGTGTATCTGACAATTTGCTAAGACGTGCATGCGATATTGGCTTTAAAGAAAACCGTAGGGTAGTTATTGTTCCTCGCGAGCTTCCTCTGAGCGAAATTCACCTTGAAAATATGCTGAAAATTGCACGAATAGGAGGTGTCATTATTCCTCCGCAACCTGCATGGTACATGAATCCAAAAACACTGGAAGATGTTGAAAATATTCTTGTGGGAAGAGTTTTAGATGCTCTGCAAATTCCAAATGACTATCCTCGATGGAAATGCATGGCCTAGTGTCCTAGTGCTTTTTGTGCAACTGTTTGTACGTTCTTTTTTCGATAAATCCCATGAGATCCCTGAACTCCAGAAGAAGCTTCGTGCAAGTTTTCTATGGCAATAAAAGCGTTGGGATCGATTGAAAATATCAGTTCTTTGAGGTCTGCAAGCTGTAGACGTTCTACGATAATATACAGAATTTCAGCACTTGCTCCTGAAAATCCGCGCCTTCCGTACATAACGGTAAGGCCAAGTCCAAGCTTATGCATGACGCCATGGGCCACTTCTTTCGATTTTGAAGAAATGACAAGGACAGACTTTGTTTCATCGAGCCCTACGATGACTGTATCCATAATTTTTACGACGACTATGTAGGCTATTAATGAAAGAAGAGGGGGATGCCAGTCTTGAAAAACAAGTCCTGCAAGGCCAAACACAAAGATATTGCAGGAAAAAACTATTTGACCGACAGAAAAGCCTTTCTTGCGATTGATGATAATCCCAAGGATTTCTGTGCCATCAACGCAGCCGCCAAAGCGAATGATCAATCCGAGTCCTACTCCGAGTATAGCGCCACCGATTACGACGACTTCAAGTTTATCTCCAATAAATGGGGTATGAAAAATGTGCGGCATAAGAAAGAGAAAGAGTGCAAACGATAAAACTGCAACGATAATCTGCATGACAAATGCTTTGCCTATTGCTCGATAGGCAAACCAGACAAAGGGCAAATTGAATAGCAAAAGAAAGACCGGCAAAAATTGATTGCCAAAGATGCGAGCTGCAATCATTGCAAGGCCCACTGTTCCACCATCAATCAAAGAATTTGGCATGAAAAAGATTCTGATGGAAAATGCGGCAACAAAGGCGCCTAAGAATGTCCAAATATAAGGTAGTATATTGTGAAGAGACATTTTTTTTGTATCTTGCATTCTTATTGCCAATTTTTTTTGTGATTATAATACAAAAAGGTTTCAGAAGTAAAAGAAGAAATTAATTTTTTTAAAAAAGTGCGCGGGAGACGGGTCTCGAACCCGCAACTTCCAGCGTGACAGGCTGGTGCTCTAACCAAATTGAACTACTCCCGCACTTTTTTGAAGTGTTGGGCGCAACAGGACTCGAACCTATGACCGCCTGTGTGTAAGACAGGAGCTCTACCAGCTGAGCTATACGCCCTCATTATTCTTTTCAGTTCACTTCGTAAAAGATTGTGGCATTAATTTATGCGTTTCGGTGTTTTTTCACAAGTAAAATTTCTCCATTTTTTTAAAGTTTTTGGTCTCAAGTCCTACTTGATTTAATCCATATGACTTGGTACGAATTAGTTATGTTAAATTGAGAATTTTTTATGGACATGATGCAAAGCGTATGCCCCGTGCATTCTTTTCATGAAAATGCTTTTTTTAAAACACAATCAAATTGGGTCCTTACCGTTATGCCAAATACTATTACTTCGCCTTTAATCGTCTCTACAAGTGCGCATGACGTAGATACGACAGTAGGTAAAATTCAAGAGTTTCTAAATGAAAAAAATGTTTTCGTGTTTGCAATAGTCGATCACTCAACTCAAGCATCTAAGAATAACTTGGAACTATCAGATGAAAAACTCATCATTTTTGGCGATCCGAAGACAGGAACCTATTTAATGCAAGAAAATCCTCAAATAGGAATCGAGCTTCCCTTGAAAATTCTCGTTTACAAAGACATGAATGGCAAAACGAAAGTTGCCTACAAGAGTCCTGTAGAGTTGAAAGTCCAGTATGGCATTCAAAAGCACGCAGATATATTAGAAAAAATGCAAGGGTCTTTGGAGCAAATAGTTAAAAAAGCTACAACGTAAGGAGATAGTATTATGAATGATGCGAAAAAAACGCCCACGAGTTGGCTTGTAGGAAAATGGAAAGTTATTGCATGTCAGCTCAATGGAGTATGGCTTCCTCGGGTTATTTTTAAGCATTTTTTGTACGACTTTCCCGATGCAGAGCATTTTAAGCTCATGTGGGGTGAATTATCATTTCCTCCCTTTAATGGAAGTTTTCCAAAAAGCGATAGTGGAAAAATAAAACTCGATACAAACCAACATCCTAATTCGATAGATCTCATTCCAGAAAAAGGCCCTCATGCAGGAATGGCTTTCAAGGGTATATATGAACTCGATTACGACATATTGAAAGCAAATTTTGCATTTCCTGGCCATGATAGACCAAAAGAATTCATTGCAAGACAGAACGAAGTCTACGAAGTCTGGCAAAAAATGTAACGCGCTTACGAAATAGGTGGTCGTACAACGTCATCTATTTCATTCATAAAGCTTTCGAAGGAATGCTTATTTCGATTATAAAAATCGCGATCTGTCAATTCGTCCACGTGAACAGGAGAGCATGTGATATATCCGTTTTGAAGGAGGTAAATATCGCTTTCGGAGTGTTCATCAAATTCTTGTATGCGAAATCCTAAAAAATATGACATGTGATCTACTTGTTCTGGGTCTTCTGTAGCATATAATTTCCCTTGGGTCGCAAGTTTAAATCCTCGTATTTCGGAGGAATTATCTCGTCTATATTCTTTTTGTATACTTGGAAAGTTGACATTCATCATCGTCCCTTTTGGCAAAGGATGCTCAAATACATATTCGATTATTGAGGGTATATAGGGAGAAAAAAGTTCAAAAGGAGGGCAAATCATATCAAATGAAGAAAATGCAATTCCCGGAATTCCGCGAAAGACCCCTTCAATGACTCCTCCTACTGTGCCACTGTAGAGAAAATTTCGTCCGCCATTGCACCCTGGATTAATGCCTGAAACGATGAGATCTGGCACTCTATTGAGTAAGATGCTAAGAGCTAATTTTACACAGTCAGCAGGTGTTCCTGATACGCTCCAACTTGGGATTCCATCAAAGTGAGAAACGGGTTTAATTTCGAGAGATCTCCTTGTTGTAATGCCAAGTCCTACACCAGATTGGTCAAATTCAGGAGCAACGACAAAAACGTCTCCAATTTGGGAAGCGCTTGAGACCAAATGCTTAATACCCGGTGCTGAAATACCGTCGTCATTGATGACCAAGATTGTTGGTTTTTCTATCATATACTTCTTTTTTAAATTAATTAATTGATAAATTTGAAACTTTATAGTTATAATAATAATATAGAGATAGATTAATTTTAATAATTTTTTTAGTTAGCGGATATAAAAAAGAGGAAGATGATATGTCCTCTTCTGTTCCTCCAATTTTACCCGAGCCAAAACCTCAAAAAGAAGGCGAATCAAAAGAAAAGGAATTTTCCGAAGGCGCCTCGTTCTTAAGGCAGGTAAATACATTTCTTAGTTGGATTGCAGAATTGATAACAAAGCAGGCCAAAGCTTCTGTAAAATCCAAATCAAAAGAATCCATCAAAGACACTCACGATATTGCATTAAAACAACAAAGCGAAGTCATAAAAAATGCTGCAAAGGTAATTGCGCGCCTCGAAGAAACAAAGTTTCGTCTCACGGAACAATTTGGATCTTCTGCAAGGGGATTTATCGCAAAGTCAATTGATCCAATGATAGCTCATGCTCATCAACTCATTTGCGATCTTGCAGACGGTAAAACTGATGAGAAGGGAACAATTTTAGACCAAGCTGTAAAAGCTGTGGAATTGTACCAGGGGTTTAGTAATGAAGAAAGGCTCATTGAGAAAATTATAGAAGAGTCTCAAGCACTTACTCTGCAGGCGATAGAAAAAGATATAGATATGCTTTTTCGTTACCAAATTCAAGCACTTGATGAAAACATGGGAATTAGTGAAGGCTTAATTGCAAATGAGCTCGAAATGCACCTATTGCCAATTTTCCATGAGCTAAAGGCATTGTGTGAAATAAAGAAAGAAATTACTGATCTGCATGAGTTTTTTTTATGGAAATCTTTTATTGATGATAAAAGAGACGCCCTTGTCAATTTAGGTTTTTTTACAATTGACACGATTATTTCGAAAGTTGCCCCTGATTTTGCTCAAAGAAGCTTTGATCAAGAGTTCGACGATGAAGATGACACTCATTCTATACCGAAAATAAAACAACTTTCTTCCATTGAAGAACGCGTACTTTCGTTACATGAAGATCTTGAAACACGCACATTGTCGCTGAATGAGGCGACAATACAAGAAATAGAAAATGTGCTTTCTGATCTGAAATCATACATCGATGACTTTTACGAAAATGAAAAAGAAGATTCAAAAGTTCGGAAAAACCTCGAAATAACGCGGTCTCATATAGACCATGCTCAAAAGATGCTTAAGTCAAAGCAAAAGACTAAATAATTCTTGAAAATCCTTTGCGATAATTACGCAATATAATCTCCTGCAATATCTCGAGTATGTCTTCCTTGAAGAACGTGAAAGGTCTGCATTTTTTTCATTTGCCTTGAAGAAAACTGTGTCATTGGGATGAAACAGATGCGTTTTCCCTGTCTTGCGGCATATGCTTTTAAAATCGAAGGTGGCGGGTTTTTTGCAACATAGACGACAACTGGTTTTAGGGAATAATCAATTGCTGATGCCAGAAGAATCTGAGGCTTTTCTTTAAAGTAATAGTAGTCGGGATCTCTCCATACATCCCAAAGCCTTCTAGGAGGATAAGAAAGCATAAAACCTCCAAGTTCGCATCGGGCAATTCCAGGGCCTACAACGTCTTTTGAGTAATCTGTCGCATATAATGCCATATCTGATTCTTGTTCATTTTCGCCAATCCAGGTCAACTTCCATGGATATTTTTCATGAGGCTCTTTTGAAGATAATGGATCTTCATCAAAAATGACGACACATGCTCCTGCTTGACCTGGAGGCTTTCCTTTTTTTTTCACATATATTTTTTTTTCTGTCCAATGACGGATCGTTTCTTTTGTATCAATTCCTTCTTCAAGACTTGTCGTGAAAAGTATTGTATGTGCAGTTTCATCGAGAAGAATATTTTTTGCCCGTTGTTTTAAAAACAGGCCGAATTTTTCGATCACGCTATCTTCTGGAGGATAAGAACACAAAGAAAAGGGGTCTGGTGCAAAAAGATAGGGTTGTGATTTATCTTTTTGCAATCTCCTCGAAAATTGGCTTTTTTCCGAGGGCTTTTTGAGATGAAAGTGGATCGTTTTTTCTCCTCCCCACAATTGTTCAGGAGTCAGAGTTCTTACTTCAAGATTATCGATGTTTTTATGAAATGGATAATTTGTTGCAAGTTTCCATACTTCGTAGGCGTAATTGTTATCGACGCAGGATTTTGCAGAAGTTAAGATTTGAAACAGGTTTGGAAGTAATTTATCTTGAATTTTTGACCAGTTCAAAAGAAATTTAAATATGACATCTTCTGCCCAAAGGGGGATTTTCTGACGAGTTGCTTTTTCATAGGGGGCTTTTGCAGTTCGTAAAAGGTCAATAATGAGTTTTTGACGATCAGGTGGGCCTTCAGCAGTATTTGTTCTAAAGTCTTCATAATGTTTTGTTATCCATCCATATTCTTTCAATCCATCGCGAATTGATTCATCAGACAAAGTAAAAATTTTTCGATGTTCTTTTTTTGCATGTTTTAAGACTTCAAATTTTTGATCGTTCAGATGAAATTGTATTGATCGAACGTGAGACATGCCAACGACTACGAAGATACGATCATAAGAAAAGGAAAGTTCTTTTAACCTTTTTGCCATATACAATTCTCGTAAACGGTCGAGTTCATCGCGAAGGAACTTTTCAGGTCTTATGCATCCTTCATATGCTTCATAGTATTTCTTCAATCCTATCCGATGTATAGCATACGGGTCTGGAAGCGCATCGAGAAATTGGGGATACGAATGGATATCGAGATCAATGCAAAATGAAGGAATTTTTTTTTCTTGACTCGTTCGCAAAGCCTCTATAGATGCATCACATGGCTCGATTGGGTAGAAGAGGTGTTCGTTTTGAGTTTTGGTTTCGATAACGCTGATGTCAGGTAATCTTGCCGTTGCTTCGAGAAATAAATCCTGCAGCGGTTCGGGAAATTCTACTGCAATGCAATCGGGTTTTATCTTTTCTATACTCAGCCGTGCAAGTGCTGCAGATTCCATGGTATAGTGTAAGCTTGGCAAAAAATAAAAAGGGGGCTGTTCGACTAAATAAACTTCTTCCATTTTATAATGCAAATTCAAGTGCTTCATCGCCGAGTGTCATGGATATAGCTTGTCTTAAAAGGCCTGCTATATCGTCTTTTGTTTGCAATGTAGCGATGCGTTTTGCAGCATACCTTGCAATGTTAATTCCATCGCGAACAGTGTACTTTTCATCGTTTGCATGGGCACGTTGTAAAAAGTCTACGACATAATTTAAAATAGCATCATCGACAAAGGGAAGGTTTTCTTTTAAAATCTGCCTTTCTTCTTGTGGTTCCGGAAAGTCCAGGAAAATTTGTGGTTGTAGTCGAGAAAATATGTATTCTGGAATTTCAAAA
>JBDHQC010000089.1:0-8041 GCA_039806815.1 Parachlamydiales bacterium | reverse complement strand
TTCGTCTCCAAAGTAGTCATTAGGAGTAAGGTTTGCAATGTTATTATCTCTTTCATCTGTAATCTCTACTTTTCCTTCGAGAATGATATACACTCTATGTGCTTCTTGATTTACAGAAAAAATAGACTCATTTTTTTCAAAAGAAAATTCCTCAGCAGTATTGCCAATGGCAAGTGCAAGATCAAGGTCGAGCTCTTGAAAAAGTTCTGTCTTTTTTAGGTGTAGTGATTTTTCAATTAATGTCAAACGACTCATAATTCTAATAACTCATAAGCAAATTGGTGAAAAATTTCTTCCTTGCTTGCCATCTGTTTTCTCAACGATGTGCGCCAGTTTGGAAGATCCATTCGATATTTAAACATAAATGCTAAAATTACATCGAGTTTACATGCAGAGTGTTCCATAGTATCTAAAAGTTCAGAAAGGGAAAGACTTGTATCTGTGTATTTATGGCAATATTTAATTCGTTCTACATCGGGGATTAAGCTTATCAACGGCCATAGTAATCGAAAAACTTTCCGGTTACAGCATGTTTCTAAAGTTTCTATTCCCTGATTGCGAATTTTAGTGCTCGTACTTCGTAAAGATAGTACGAGAAGATCGCTATTTTCAATCCATTTTGATATGGAAAGAAGCTGTATAATAAAATTGATTCCCGATTCAAAACCAGTATAGAGACCACTTTTTAAAAGTGTAAGGTCTATGCCGTTATGTATTGTGTTCAAAGTCTTTGCATAGTAATAGTAAAAATAGGCTTTTTCTATTTCTAGGCGTATGATGTCATAGAGGTTTAAGTTAAGCTGGGCAAGAGAGAGTTTAGCCAATATTTTTCCCGCAATGATGCGAGATCTATCAGAAAGATGCGTATCTCGCAATATGCCGACGAGCGTTGGGACTGTTTTGAGTCCAAGTTCACAAATTGCCTTTTCAACGAGTCTTGCTTCAAAAGAGGTAAATTGCTTTGCCATTTCAATGATAGACCGAATAATCGAACGATGCCCAATTTTACATAACACTTTCAATAATGCTATTCGAAAATTCAGATCGCGGCGCTGACTAAGTGCATCTAAAAGGGGTTTTGCGTAAGGAACAGAATAACTATCGCAAGAAAGCTGCAGGGCAATTGCAGCAGTGGTTGCAACTTTTATCGATGGAGATTTGAGAAATTCGAGTAAGAGCTCTATGTTTTGAGGAGATTCTTCTTCTCCAAGTAAAGTAATCCCCAGGCATAGTTCTTCTTCGTCTTCTGATCGAAGTAGACGTTGTAATTCCTGGATGGCTTTTGTTCTATTTTCTGTTACTTCATAATGAGAAAGTTTTGCATAAGAACTTTGAAACGACAATATCGCAGCTCCCTGTTCGATCAAGTTATCCGATTCAAGAGAGTAATATGCTTTATCGGGATGCAGAAGGCCGAGTTTTGCAAAATAAAAATTGATCTGGGCAATCAAATCACGACTTTGAGACTCTTTTTGCCATGCGCTTAATGCATCCAATACATAGTTTTCGTCGTAATAATCAGAAAATTCCAAGAATTGCATGAAGCTCAGTTTTGTCGTATCAGAACACGTAATCGAATTTTTTAACGCTTTTTTGATCAAATCCTCGTCTTTGGAATCTAAAATTGCTTCACTTGCAAAGCTTTGTATATGTGGGTCATGTGATGAAAGCCAAGAAAGAAGTAAATGTTCTGTTTTTGTTCGTTCTTTTTTAGAAAGGGTAGAAAAAAATCCTTGCGTCGTTTTAAAAACGTGCACGGAATAGTCTGCAAGATTTGATAAAATAGCTCTAAAGTATTTTCCTCGAATGGTGAAGGCGATAGTCAAAGATATTATTGAAAGAATAAGTCCTAAAAAGAGGTTGTTGACAAAAGGAAGAGAAAGCAAGATTGAACTTATCAACATGCCAAGGGGTTCTGAAAATGATTCAATTAAAATGCGAACTTTGTACTTTAATTTCAAAGGTACGGCATTCAGAGTCAGGTTGAAGTTATTGTCTTCGATCACAGCGTATAATCCTTCTACCGTGATGAAGCCCAAAATTGGAAAAAGTAAGGACGTATCGACTTGCCAGCCCAAAAAGGTGACAAAAAACGCAAAAGGGGTAATGAGAATGAGGTTTGTAACACCAAATCGTTGAATGAGCCTACTATATAAAAACCATCCAATAATGAGGTTTCCTACGCTGACACTACTCAAGAGCGTTCCAAGGAATTTCGTCAATCCATAGGACGTTCCCTCCGGGGTGATGTCAATTTCTCCTTTGACATCAAAGACTCGATCAAAAGACGAAAGGTAGCTATACTCAGATGTCGTCATTAAAAGAAAAAGTGTGAGATTTCCAAGCATGAGAAACGTCGTATATCGCGATGAAATACATGCTTTTGCTACTTGTAAAATAGATGCGTCATCGGGAGTATCTTCAATTTCTGAATCGTCGGGGATAGGTGCAAACGTCCTTGTAATCATAAAGCTTAAAACTTGTGCTCCAACGAGTACAAATAAGACAATCATGAAAAACGAAGATACGCTAAACATTCCAGATTGAATCAACAAGCCAGAGCAGCCAGCTCCGATATAAATAGAGCAATTAAAGAGGGTGTATAATCGTTTTGCATCTTGGAAATGATAGTACTGGTCTAAAGAGTTCCAAAACGTCGATAATGATTGAACGAACAAAACTTGACATGTGACTTTGAGGATAAACCAAAACTTAGAACTTACGGTTTCTAATTCAAGATACAAAGAGAAGCAGACTAACGAAAATAAAAAAATTGCAGAAAAAAGAAGAAAGCGAAAGATAGTTGCAGGGCGAAAGCGATTAAACGCCCAAATTACCACAGTTGCAGCTAAAATTAATAACGTTGCAACACAACCGTATGCTTTCGGCAGCTCTTCTGATCCTAAATGGATTAGAAACAAGGCATCTGCAAGTTTTGTTGCAGATGATAGAGCAAGTGAGAGAAGATATCCTAAAAGGGCAATTAAAAATGCTTTAAAGCCTTCTCCGGAATACAAGTTAAAAAGCCGTAAAGCCCTTTCTTTCAATCTGCTTTAAACCTCATAATTTGGGGATTACAGCTAGTATACAAATCAGAGCGATTTTCTGCTATTATTTTGCCCAATAGGGTGAAAAAGCAATTTGACAAGAAGAAATTTCAAAGTTTCCTTTAGGAAACTTTTTTTGCATATCAAGTACTAAAAGGTTCCAAGCTTCATCCGTTATTCCAAGTTCCCCTTTCTCGGAAGAATGTGTTTTAAGATATTTATCATAAAAATCTTTTAATGTGCCTATGTGAGTCATATTCCACTTCATAGCGCGATTAGATTCTTTTACTTCTTTTTGAATAGGTGGATTTGGTGTTTTAGATCGTTTTGTTCTTGGAGTCTTTCCAGTAGCATTTTCGATACTTTGTTTTTCAGGATTATCTCCTTGTAAGGCACATTGTGTATCGCACTTTTTCTATTACGTCATCGCAAGTAACGGTATGCTTTGTCTTTGTAATCTTATAACGTTCTCTGTCTGGATTGAGAGTTTCTAATGTATTGAGTAATTCTGAATCTTTTTCTGAACTGAGGCTGTCTGAATGAAGTTCTTCATCTAATTTTACAAAGCCATCGTGAGACACTTCTTCTAAAATTTCGTTATAAGGACGTTCTGTAAAACAATGGTGATACATTTCATTTCCGGAAAAGGCGCTCGTAAAAAATCCTCGATATGTCAAAGATTTTCCTTGTCGATGGAGATAATTTTCACCGTAACATTCGATTTGACCAATTAGGGTATAGGAACATTTTGTTTTTTCCTTAGTAGATTGTTGAAGTATTCGCATTCCGAATTTTTGTTCATAACGCGCCATGAAAAGTGGGTATGTATGAAAAAGTTTTACTTTTTCTTGAACAGTCGATGGCTTTGTACTGTATTTATCACTTTGCAAAACGATTGGACTGTCTAAAAACCAATCTTGAATTCGAGGATGAATTTCCACTTGTTTTTCGATAATCGGTCGTTCTCTTATTCCTTTTAATTTCTTAGGTGTATTTTCTACTACAGAAACTGATACTACTTCTTTTTCTTTTTCTTTCTCTTTTTCCTTTTCAACAGATAGTTTTTCATTTTTTCGTATTTGTTGATCTAAGTTTTGAACGAGAATACCATCGTGTTTTTTAGTTTTACGCTTTCTTTTTTTCTTTGTTTTACTTGATGCACTCGTATTATCTTTTTTTTCTTCAACTGACAATTGAGTTAATTTTTTCGTGATTTTTGCAAGTTTTTCTTGTTCTTTTTGTTCTTTTTCTAGTGCCTCAAATTTTTCGTGTGCTTCCAAGACTCTCTGAGCAAGATTTTTATTATTTCTTATTTTTTTGTTTTGAGTGAATTTTTGAACTTCTTTTACTTTTTCTTTCGTATCTTCATTTGGACCTTTCATCTCATCTTGCAATTTTACTTGTTCTAAAATAGAGGGGAAAAATTGATCGAACCTTTCACAGAAAAGAACAAGTAGAGTAGCTGTATTATGTTTTATTATTTCGTCTACGTGATCTTCACCAAAAAACTCTTCATAAACATGATATACGTCTTCAATAGAACAAACTGCAAACTTTGTAACAAAAAATTCTGAAGGTGAAGGGGTTTCAATCAATAATTTCTTTGAATGCGAATCATTTGCAACTTTAAGATAAAGTTGTTCGTACAATTCATTCGTTTGTATGAATTTTTCCTGAATTGATAATGCAATCTTATTGATTTTATCGATGTAATTTGTCAAATATTCTATTCTTTCGGATGGCAAAGCTTTAAGAGTTGTTGCTAAAAGATATGCAGGATCAAAAAGTTTATTTTGCGCAATTTCTAAAAGTTTCTGACATTCTATCGATGCAGTAGATAGGTGATTGCAAGGACGTACCATTCTTTTTTCATCATCATAGAAACCATCTTTAAAAAGGTATTCAAATTTATCTAAATCAGCAATAATTGGGAGAAATAGCCAGATCGATAAAATTGATTTTGCAGAGGAAGATAAATTTTCTTTGTTTGCAATTTCTTCACGTAAAACTGAAATAAATTCCCTAGGTGAATTACTTCTGTGAGCTTTTTCCATGCGTAAACAAAGTCCCATTTCATCAGGACTTGTTAGCTGTCTCATTTGCATCCAATCAATTTGAAAATATTTAGAATCGTATTGTTTACTTACTCCTCCTAAACTCAAAAATTTTTGCAAAGCAATGCCTTTGAGTAATTCAAAATAAGAGTCCATTAATACGTCTTTAATAAAACAACGTTCCTCATGAAGAGTTTTTAGTGTTTTAACGATTGCTTCGTTCGTAAATGTAGAATCGCTCGATGCCATGCGAGAAATTCGATTACTGGGATCAAGACATTCTACGTGGTGGAAAAGAGGGGCCAGCTTGCGCTTTAATTGTTTTTTTTCTGATTCTTTGGGACAGAAGGTGTCGATGTATTGTTCACAAGTTTTGCTGAATGCACACAAAGTTTCTTCCGGAATCATCTGAGTTTGTTTTAAAAGAAGTGCACTCATCTCTTGGCATTTTTCGATTACGTGTCGTACAAGAACTGTGTTTTTGCATGGGAGCTGTTGTATTTGAAATGATTTATCAAAAGTATAATTTTTAGGGTTATCTAGAATTTTTTTCATATTGTCAAGAAACTCAGGTAATTCATCTTTTGCTTTGCGTGTTTGGATATATTCGAGAATTGGATCTAGACATTTTTTCCTAAATATCACCTTGGATTCAGGGGCAAGTTCATTTGGTTTTGCTTTAGTTGAAAAAATCCGTGCATTTTTTTCTATTTCCATCCAAGACGAAATGTCAATACAATCCAAACAGTCGTACTGGTTGATTTTAACAAGTAATGTATCAAATTTTTGAATCACTTCAACTTTTTGGGATATTTTTTTGAATTGCCTTTCTTGAAATAATTTATTGACAGGCTGTTTCTTTTCGTTATATTCTTTAATCCCGGAGTTTAAGGATTGAAATCTTTCAATATATTTATTATAGTTGTTATCACAATGCATTTTACATCCTTAAATTAAATTAAAAAAGGAAGTGTATCATATTGTGCATTTAATTTAAATTATTATAAGTTCTTGAAACATAGAATAAATAAATAGCATTAATTATTTGAAAATAGATTAAAAAGGTATTTTAAGAAATGAAGCGAAATATTATATTATTTTTTTTATATTGAACCTGGAAAACCTTATCAAAATGGGATAATAGAAACCTCAGAGATGAATGTTTAAAAGAAAATCGGTTTGTACGAATATCTCAAGCACAAAGAGTTATAGAGAAGTAGTGTGAAGAATATAACACAAAAAGACCGCATAGTGGGTCTTGATGGAAAGGCTCCAAAAGAACTGGCGAACCAGTTCTTTTGTTTATCTCCCTCCCTAAGCGAAAGAACAGAGAATCTTTATTTTGGCTTAAAATTGGGGCAAGTCCATATCATGCATGTTAAGATTTACCAACTTTCCAATTTCTGGAGGAAGCTGACTCAGGTTATTGTTTCCTAGATAGAAAATTTCAAGATTTACCAAATTTCCAATTTCTGGAGGAAGCTGAGTCAGTTGATTATGGCATACATCAAGAGTTTTAAGATTTGCCAACTTTCCAATTTCTGGAGAAAGCTGAGTCAGGTTATTCCCCCCTAGAAAGAGTTGTTCAAGTCGTGCCAACTTTCCAATTTCTGGAGGAAGCTGAGTAAGTTTATTGAATTCTAGAACAAGTGCTAAAAGATTTGCCAAATTTCCAATTTCTAGAGGAAGCTGAGTCAGTTGATTATTGGTTAGATTAAGAGTTTTAAGATCTGCCAAATTTCCAATTTCTGAAGGGAGCTGCGTCAGTTTATTAAAGAGTAGATAGAGTTCAGATAGTTTTGATAAATTTCCAATTTCTGAAGGAAGCCGAGTGAGGTTATTATTGCCTAGATCAAGAAATTTAAGATTTGCCAAATTTCCAATTTCTGAAGGAAGCTGAGTAAGTTGATTATGGGATAGAATGAGCCTAGATAGTTTTGCCAAATTTCCAATTTCTGGAGGAAGCTGAGTAAGTTCATTTCTTGCAAGGTTGAGGTTTTGAAGATGTGCCAACTTTCCAATTTCTGGAGGAAGCTGAGTAAGTTTATTTCTTGTTAGGTCGAGCTTTTTAAGACTTGCCAAATTTCCAATTCCTAGAGGGAGCTGAGTCAGTTTATTGCCTAGTAGATAGAATTCTTGAAGTTTATACAATCTTGCAATTTCTGGAGGGAGTTGAGTCAATTGGTTATTGGATAGATTAAGAGTTTCAAGATCTGTCAACTTTCCAATTGCTGAAGGGAGCTGAGTCAGTTGATTATCTCTTAGATCAAGAGTTTTAAGACTTGTCAACTTTCCAATTTCTGGAGGGAGTCGAGTCAGCTGTAAACCCGATAGATTTAAACTTCTAAGGCCTGTAAAGCTGCCAATTTCTTTTGGAAGAGATGGTAAATCTAAATCTGATAAATCTAGAGCACATATAGTTCCTGCTGTCTTATGATGTTCCATAATCCAATCTCGAACTTGATCTGGATTGGTCAAATCTTGATCTCTGAAATGAAAATCTTTACTCTCCCTAAATATAGATTTAATTTTTTTCCCGATTTCACATAAAGCCTTTTCATCAGCTTGTATTTCAGAGATTATTTCTGATAGTGGACGATTTCGAGATATAAATGAACAGTGGATCGACAATTTCCTTCTCAGATCTTCTAAAATCTGGCTGTAGTAAGGTTTTTCTTTTTCAAATTTCGATTACTTTTTGTTTTTTCATCACAACAATTTTCTTCTTTGGTTAAATTATTATTAGCGCTATGAGAATTGTCAATAGTAATATTTATATCAGGATTTTGTTTAGTAACAGATTTAAACTTTGTCTTTTGAGAACTTTTTATTGTTTTGCTCTTTGCCAATTTCATTAAGGAATCACAACAGTTTATATTTTGTGAATTTCCAGTTGAGATTATAAAAAGGAAAATTAAAAGTAATGTAGAGCTATTTTTC
>JBDHQC010000088.1:0-8044 GCA_039806815.1 Parachlamydiales bacterium | reverse complement strand
AAAAAACAACAATAAGATCAATTATCTTTATTCCGATAAAAGGAGCGATGACTCCTCCAACACCATACAACAAAATGTTTCGTCCGAGTATTTGCATCGCAGATTGCGGTTTATATTGTACTCCTTTAAGAGCAAGTGGAATGAGTAAAATAATAATAATTGCATTAAAGATAACAGCACTCAAGATACTACTTTCCTTTGAATGAAGTGCCATGACATTGAGAATCCCTAAAGGACCATTCATTGCTGCATTTTGTGCATACAGAGATCCAAATAGAGCAGGAATAATCGCAAAGTATTTTGCAACATCATTTGCAATGCTAAATGTCGTAAGAGCGCCCCTCGTCATGAGCAATTGCTTTCCAATGATGACGATGTCCATTAATTTAGTTGGATTGCTATCAAGATCGACCATGTTGCCAGCTTCTCGAGATGCTTGAGTTCCAGTATTCATCGTAACCCCAACATCTGCTTGTGCAAGTGCCGGAGCGTCATTTGTTCCATCTCCTGTCATCGCAACGAGCTTTCCCTCTCTTTGTTCTTGCCTTATCCGCGCAAGTTTTATCTCAGGAGTTGCATTCGCGATAAAATCGTCTACGCCTGCTTCTGCTGCAATTGATGCTGCAGTCAACGGATTATCCCCTGTAACCATCAGGGTCATAATTCCCATTTTTCTCATTTGAGAAAAGCGCTCTTTTATTCCTCCCTTTACGATGTCTTTTAAGCAAATTCCTCCAATGACGCGTGCACCATCAGAAACACAAAGAGGGGTTGCTCCTTGCTTTGAAATAGATTCGAGATCTTTCATCAGCTCTATCGGAAAAGTCCCTCCCAATCTTTCGATGTGTTTGGTTATGGCATCTATCGATCCTTTTCGTATTGATCGTACGATATTTCCTTTTTCATCGAGGATGTCGACCCCGCTCATGCATGTTTTCGATGAAAAGGGAATTGCTTTAATTTTTGTAGAGTCCCAAGAATCTGCCCTTAATTGAAATTTATTTTTTGCAAGAACGACAATTGACCTTCCTTCCGGCGTTTCATCGGCAATCGAGGATAGTTGAGCAATTTTGGCAAGTTCTTTTTCCGATATACCGTTTACCGGGATGAATTTTGTTGCCATTCGATTGCCAAGGGTAATCGTTCCTGTTTTATCGATGATCAGAAGATCGACGTCTCCGGCTGCTTCTACTGCTCTTCCACTTTTTGCAATGACATTATGCTGAATTAAGCGATCCATTCCAGCAATCCCAATAGCACTCAACAAAGCACTGATCGTCGTAGGGATTAAACATACAAGAAGAGAAAGCAATACAGGCACTGTCAATTCTTTCAAAACTCCATTTTGTCCCATAATGCTGTAATCGGCATAGGACTTTACCGTCATAACGATGAGGAGAAATATAATTGTAAGTGTCGACAAAACGATATTGAGAGCAATTTCATTTGGGGTTTTTTGCCTTTTTGCACACTCGATGAGAAGTATAATTTTATCGAGAAAACTCTCCCCTTTTTCTGAGGTCACTTTGATGACAATGCGATCTGAAATGATTTGCGTTCCTTGGGTGACTGCATTCCTATCCCCTCCTGATTCTCGGATTACAGGAGCAGACTCGCCAGTAATTGCAGATTCATCGACTAATGCAACTCCTTCAATTACTTCTCCATCTGCAGGTATTATGTCTTTTGCATCACATACGATGATGTCTCCTTTTTGCAATTCCGTTGCCAATACAATAACTTCTTTCCCACTGACAATTTTTTTTGCATGAAGTTCTTCCTTTGTTTTGCGAAGGGATTGTGCATGGGCTTTTCCTTTACTTTCTGCAAGACAACTTGCAAAGTTTGCAAAGAGAACTGTAAACCACAACCAGATAGCAATCTGAAGAGTAAAGAAAAATGAGCCAGATCCATTGTATTCTTTTATTGCATAGAATGTGGAAATAATTGCAGCAATATAGGTTACAAACATGACGGGATTGCGAAATTGAACCTTAGGAGTGAGATTGAAAAATGAATCAATTGCCGATTGCAAAATCATCGGCCGGAGTGCAATGCCATATTTTTTTTGTTTCATCATTCATCTCACATCAAAAAGCAGTACCTGAACGCATCAGTAATTGTTCAATAATTGGTCCCAAAGAAAGTGCCGGAAAAAAGGAAAGAGCTGCCACTATAAAAATCACACCTATGAGCAAAATTCCAAAAAGAACAGTATCGGTTTGAAAAGTACTTGCAGAATAGGGAATCGATTTTTTCTGGCATAAACTTGCCGCAACTGCAAGACTTGGAACTAAAATTGCTCCTCTGGCAATCAGCATAGTGACCCCTAATGAAAAGTTGTAAAAATAGGTGTTTGCATTTAAGCCTGCAAAGGAACTTCCGTTATTTCCTGCAGCAGATGAAAATGCATACAAAATAGAAGAAAATCCGTGAGGCCCTTTATTATTCAAAGAATTTAATGAACACTGAATACTGCATCCAAAAGCACTTCCGACGAGTATTAAAGCACATGGGACTAAAATAGCAAGCATCACCCATAAAATCTCGTTTTTTTCTATTTTTTTACCGAGATATTCCGGTGTCCTTCCAACCATTAATCCTGAAAGAAAAACTGTAAGGAGTACGAACATCAACATTCCACAAAGACCAACACCTACTCCACCGAATATCACCTCTCCGATCATCAAATTAAATAAGGCAACCCCTCCAGTAATTGGAGCTAAACTCTCATGCATACAATTAACAGAACCGTTCGATGTGTCTGTTGTCAGCGTTTCCCAGAGAACAGATCTCACTGTCCCAAAACGAGTTTCCATACCTTCTAAGATAGGCTCGATCGGCAAAAATGGATTTTTTGACGTTTGAAAAAACGATGCAATAAGAAGACCTGCAATCCACAAGAATATCATAGAAAAAAGAAGAATCATTGCCTGTCTTGTAGAACCTATCTGCTTTCCAAACATATAGACTGCACTTGCAGGAATACAAAAAATTGCAAAAGTCTCAAAGAAATTTGAAAGTGGGGTTGGATTTTCAAAGGGATGCGTACTATTTACCCCAAAAAACCCCCCACCGTTTGTTCCCAATTGCTTTATTGCAACTTGCGATGCAACGGGCCCCATAGGTATAATCTGATTTTCTCCTTCGACTGTCGTAACTGAGATATAGGGTTTGATATTTTGAGGCATTCCTTGACTTACGAGAAATACGGCGAAAATAATACTTAAAGGCAAAAGAAGATACACACACGTTCTTGTAATGTCTTGCCAAAAATTGCCAATACCCGTTTGATTTTTTCTTTTAAGACCTCGAATGAGGGCAAGCAACACTGCATTTCCAGTAGCAGCACTTAAAAAGTTTTGAACCGTCAATCCGAAAAGCGGAACAAAATATCCAAGTGTCGACTCTCCTGCATATGCCTGCCAGTTTGTATTTGTGACAAAGCTTATTGCAGTATTAAATGCCAAAGACCATTCAACTCCCGGAAAATTTTGAGGATTCAATGGAAGATATTTTTGTAGTAACTCGAATATGAACAGCAATAGAAAACCGATTGAGTTTAAAAAAAACAATGCTTTGAGATATGTCTTCCAATCCATATCTTCATTTGGGTCAATCCGACAGGCTCTATATGTCCACCTTTCAAGGCACTGAAGTGGAAAAAGAACTCTATACTTTTTCCCATCAAAAATATTGGCCATATAGGTACCAAGCAGAACTACAGAAAGCGAAAAAAGCGCAAAGAATATTCCAACTTCGACAAATTCTGACATTTTGTTCCTAAAAACGTTCGGGATATATGACGGTATACACCAGATAGATGAGCACTACAATTCCTAACACTCCTGCGACATAAAACTCCATTTAAACACCTAAATCCCGAAAATCAAGTCCTATATCTATCTGAATAGACCATTTCCACTTTCCGTTTAATGTCTTATCAGAAAACCAAACAGGTCCTGTAATAATGTCCATTGTCGGAGTAAAAAAGTAAGAAAGAGCAAACCCTCCGCCTCCAACGATATTCTTCCCAGATGCATAGTCTGCAAGAAAAACGAGACGGTCATATTCTCTTCCATCGCGATACGTCGTATGAAAAAATGGTTTTTTAAGGCCTACCATAACGCCTTTATTATTCTTTCCCATTATTTTTTTCCCTGCGAATAAACCACCATATAGCTGAAGGTTTAAACAAGGAATATTCTTTCCAAAGATAACATCGACAATATTGTAGTCAGTTTTATGTCTTTTTGTCCCAACGTCGAAGATTCCAATGTTAAATGAGGGACATCCTTTAAAAAGAACATCTTCATCAGAAAACCCTATTTTTGCATTGAAAAACCATGGATCTTTTGTTCCACACAAGAAATCAAAACCTGCTTCCATGGAAAATTTTTCGTAAGAAAACATTCCAAACTCTATTCCAAGATCAGGAGGAAAATAAGGATTTTGCTTCCTTTGACCCACTGCAAAATAATTGTCGAAGTTGATATTACATGTTTTGTAGTCTTGAATACTCGTCGTTGTAGTCGTCCAAAAAAGACTCGATGGGGTTGCATGAACTCGTACAGAACTTACAATGAAAATGAGTAAAACAACCAACCAATTCACTTAAAAGACCTCTTAAAAAATGCAGTATTGCATTCTTTATTTTCCTTAAGAAAAAAATTGTCAAAGAAATTCTACTCCATCAGGAGAACAATTTTCCAAACACTATCTGATTTAATGAGGTTGTAGGTGGATCTACATTTATGAATCATTGCATTCTGAGCATTGAAAAAGGCCCATTCTAAAGAAGTAAGAATCCGTTCTGAGTCGACATCGATAAAGGTAATAATCGTAAATTGCGAATGATGATATCCATTTTCTTTTTGTTTCAAAACGAGTTCTTGTAAACTTTCTACGAGATTCTTCTTAGAAGTGAGTAAGTATACTTTCTCCTTATTGCATATCATGCTCGGTATGTGAAAAAAATTTGCTATTTTTTCTGGATCAAAGGTATCCGAGACTTTCCCGTAATTATTAAAAAAATCTTCAATCATTACTTGTGAGGTTTGCATAAAATTTCCCTTTTAAGAATGAGCTTTTCGTAAAACTGTACGTAACATATCGAGTGTTAGTTTTCCAGTATTAGAATTTTGAGGACTTGGGTGATAGCTTGCAATAAGAGATGGAATGCTGTCAAAGTGATAAAAAGCTCCATGCTCAAAAGTCATTTTCTTAACATCGTTATTTTTTGATTTGGCATACTTCAAATAAACATCAAAGGCAAATTTTCCAAACGCGACGATTTTTTGTACTTTTGGCAATAAGGAAAGTTCAGTTTTCCAATATTGAGAACAATTTTGGCATTCTTCAATCGATGGCTTGTGATTCGGAGGAACGCATTTTACTGCAGCGGTCATATAGCAGTTAATAAGTTTTAATCCATCGTCTTTATCTTTTGAGGTTGGCATATTCGAAAGCCCCAAGGAATAAAGCGCTCTGAAAAGAAAATCCCCCGTTGCATCACCTGTAAAAATGCGCCCGGTGCGATTTCCTCCATTTATAGAAGGAGCCATACCTAAAATGAAGATCGTAGCATTGGGATCGCCAAAACCAGGGACTGGTTTTCGCCAATGAGGTTCATTTTTAAATTGAGGTTTTACTTCGACTTGTTCTCGAAAGAAAACAAGTCTTGGACAGAGCCGACATTCTACTACTTTGCGTTCCAAAATTTGCAAAGAATTGCTTTTCATGAAATTTCTCATTTTTTTTCGATGATTACACAAAGAGAAATTTCATGCGTATGGTTTTAACGACGAGACCCGCTGTGTGACCGAGGTTTTCCTCTATAGGAAAAAGGGCGTCTTCTTTTTGAAGAAGATGGTCGTTCAGTATTGTCTTGTGGTTTTGATTTAGGCTCAAGACCTTCTATAACTTGTGGAATGAGCTTATTTTTCGTGTAGTTTTCAATATCTTTCATAAGAGAACGATCTTTATAAGTTGCAAAAGATAAAGCAACCCCCTTTGCTCCTGCACGCCCTGTTCTTCCGATTCTATGCGTATAGTCTTCAGGGTTATGCGGAAGATCGAAATTAAACACATGAGTAATGGTAGGAACGTCAATTCCACGAGCTGCAACATCTGTTGCAACTAAAAGTGTAACAGAACCTCGACGTAAATTTGCAAGAGTTCTTGCGCGTTGGCGCTGATTCATATCGCCGTGAAGAGCAGAAGCAGTATGACCTGCATCGCGTAGCTCTTTTGCAAGCTCATCAGCATATCGTTTTGTGGAAGTAAATATTACTGCTTGATTGATAGATGCATCGTTTAACAAATGTTTGAGAACATCGAGCTTGTGACGCAAATGATCGACGTAATAGACTTCTTGTTTTATGTGATCGTATTTTTCTTTTTCTGGAATGACCGATATTTCTTTTGGTTCATTCATAAGGCGTTTTGATAATTGAAGCACTTGCCCTTGAAGGGTTGCAGAAAATAAGAGTGTCTGGCGATTTTTTGGCGTTTTACCTGCAATTTGCTCGACAGGCCCTAAAAATCCCATGTCAAGCATGCGATCTGCTTCATCCAAAACGAGCATTTCGACTTTCGACATGTCGATTCTCCCAAGATCCATATGATCAATCAACCGACCGGGCGTTGCAACTAAAATTTCATAAGGCCTTTCAAGGTCTCGTTTTTGTGGAGGGTAGGGTGCTCCCCCATAAATGCAGACCGTTTTTGTTTTAGGAAGATATTTTGCATATTTTTTTGCTTCTTCTGCAACTTGCATTGCAAGTTCGCGCGTTGGAACTAAAATGAGAATGCGAGGGCCAATCCCTTTTTTTGGAGATGGAGTACACAAAAGCTGTAATGCTGGAAGTAGAAAGGCTACCGTTTTTCCTGTTCCGGTTTGTGCAGAACAGCGAAGATCGATACCATTGCGTATTTCCGGAATGGCAGTTTTTTGTATAGGAGTAGGAGTTGTAAATCCTGCTTCTTCAATTGCTCGTAAAATTCTCGGGTCGAGATGTAAACTTGTAAAATCCATGTATATTTTGCTTTTTTTTAGACTTTTCCTACAAATTATAACATATTTTGTGACAATATAGATAGGTTTATTATTAGATTTATTTAATGTAACTAACGCAAATTTGAAGAAATTTCTCGTTTCCCAAAGTAAATGACAATAATCCCGCCCAGGATCACGAGCCCAATCCCTATAAAACTTAAAATATCCGGAATGTGGTCCCATATAAAATAATCGGCAATTGTGCCAAAAACGACACTCAAAAATAATATTGGTGAAATGATCCTGACAGGCGCTTTTGCAAAAGCAAGAGTGCTAAAATACTGATATAAACCACCACAGATTCCCAAAAGACCTAATAAGCGCACGGTAAATTCTGATATAGAACCCCAATCAAGAGGCAAAAAAACCGCTGTGATGACCGTACAGATAAAAAAATTGTAAAAAAGGATCTGTAAAATTGTAAATACTTTCGTTAAATGTCGAATAATGACGATGGAAATCGCAGAAAAAATGCCTGAAAAAAGGGCAATAACGCCGGGGCCTTCAAGAAAATGGTTGTCTGGCTTTAAAACGAGGATAATACCACAAAAACCAATGCCGATACCTATCCAAACTCTCAAAGGAGTCTTTGCTCCAACGAGCCCTAAGGCTACAATGGGAACAAACAAGGGATAGGTGTTATTCAGAAGCAATGCATCTGTCAAAGTGATAAACTGAAGAGAATAAAAAAAACATGCTAAAGAAAGAATGGTAAATACGGATCTAAAGAGCACCTGCCATTGTTTTGGAAGAATGAGGGCATCTTTTGGATTTTTTACTACCCAAGGAAAAAGTAACAAAAGGCTTATAAAAAAACGGGAAAACAAGAGAGCTCGATACAGTTGACAAGTTTGTAGACATTTATACTCATTTATCTTATATATTCCTATATGAAATTAAGCGAATGGGCAAAAAAGCAAGGCGTCAGTTACAAAACGGCCTGGCGATGGTACAAAGCGGGTAAACTTCCAGTTCTTGCTCAACAAA
>JBDHQC010000087.1:0-8221 GCA_039806815.1 Parachlamydiales bacterium | reverse complement strand
CGATCTTATCTTCGCAAAAACAAAATCCCTTGGGAAAAATGTGCGATAAAATTGTTCGCCAAAGCGATGGAAAAATGACAGTTACTGAATCGATAGATGAAAGAATATGTTTTGATATGCACTTTGATGAACAATCTTTAAAAAATAGCATCACGCCACCTGAAATGCAATCTCTTTCACAACTCTTTCAACAGCTTCATCTCGGCAGTTTTTCTTCTTCATTGAAAATTTTGGACATAAAAAGTTACTTCTACTACAAGATTCTCTTTCCACTTTTATGTGTTCTTGCTTTTATTGCCCCATGCCCTGAGTGTTTGGGATTCCGAAGACATATTCCTACTTTTATGATTTATCTTTTGGCAATAGCTTTTCTTTTTTGCTTTTTGCTTTTATTGCAAGCAACGCTCACTCTTTCAAAAAGCCATATCGTAAATCCACTATTACTGATCCTTACTCCCTGGGCATTGGCACTGTATTTTTTTTCAAAAAAATATGCTAGAATTTAAAACCGATTGGCTACCAATCGGTTTTAAAGCTTCATCCAAATGCCAAAAACGTTATTGTCTTTAAATTCACCAAGTCTTACGCAATACTCTTCCATGAGGGATTGTGCTTTTTTCGTAGAGTTCCAGTCTTCATCGTCAAAGATGATGAACCCCCCTCTTTTTACTAAGGGCACCCATTTAGTGACGTCAAAAACCGATGTTTCTTCAGAATGGTTTCCATCGATATGCAAGATGTCGATATTTGGAATGGGCTGTGCAAGTTCAGAAGTTGTTCGTATCAATTGGATTTGATTTTGAAGCTTAAAATCTTCTATTTTTTCTTGTAACCCGAACAATATTGCTTCGTGGTCAACATTTTCCCACCATTCTTTATTCGCATCGTCCCACCCAACAACAGAATATTCTTTTTCCCAAGGATCTATACCATAGATCTTACCACGACCATTTTCTTTAAGAGCATAAGCCATTGGAATTAAAGATTTTCCTCCGAATACTCCAATCTCTACTATTGTCTCGGGTTGAGCCATGAGAACAAGATCGATGAGAACGGATGCTTTTTTCTTTGTACACCATCCTTCAAGCACATCCATAGCACGAAATGATAATTGTTTAACTTTCTCTTTTCCGCACAAGGCATCGTGAATGACATATTCATAATGAGACTGATTTTTTGACTGTTCGTAATTGCATAATTCCATAGAAGATCCCTACATTGAAGGTGTTGATTTATAATTTGGACTACCATTGTCAGATAAAGCATTTGGAAGAGTCGATACGACATCATGGACAACTGTAAACATGTTGATGTCTTCAGGTAAATAAAATTCCATATCATAGGGCAAAAAAATCTTATACGTTTTTATAAAATCGAGAATTTTTTTCACCCCTTGACGTCTGATAATCATAGAATAGGCACCATACCGCGCCCCTATTTTTTTAAAGTCATTACTTATCATGCGTTGTTCCTGAAATCGCTCAGGATTTTTAGGTGAAAAATTAGGACGTGGTGCATACCCCAAACACAAGACGTATTCTCCATTTTTATTTTTCGTATTTTGGTCTGTAAAGAGAACATCCCAACCATTCATTCCAACGAGATTATCTAATGCAGTGATACGTTGAGAAAGAACATGTGGATTATCTAACACTTCTATGTCATCTTCCATTACCCATATTGTCTCATAGCCTGAATCCCAAGCATCTTGAAGGATAGAAAGATGAGAAAGAACAATGCCAACAGTTCCCCGTGCCATGCAGTGACAAAAATATTTGCGACCGATGGTACTCATAACTTCGTGAGTAGGAACTCCTTCATTTTCTGGAAGGTAATACGTTCCCCATATGTGTTGGGCCATTCCTGACTCGTAGGTGATGCCGAGATTATAGAGCGTGCTTAAGGGGATGTTCCAGCCATTAACGGCAGAAAATCTATAAGGATAGATTCCATAAGGATGAAGTTGCTTAATGCAATTTTCGTACTTTTCAGGTCGTTCGTCGAGATTGATCATATAAATGAAGTCAATGTTTTCCATTTGACTTTGGTTTTGTTTATTTGGACAACTTTTAAAATGATCTTCAATATCAGAACAAAGTTGTATTTGAGTAAAAAATGCAACCATGAAAAAAAATGTATACCAAATTCGTTTAGACATAAACATTTCTCCCTTTAAGAACCGATTGAAACAAGACTGTTATATAATATTTTCATGTCAAGGGAAACAATTTTAATCCCTGAATCATTTTCTCCACAGGAGACATGAATTACTTTATTGCCTGAGCTATCTTCACAAATGACATACCCTGCAGGAAAAATGACTCGTTTTGTCTGATCTCCCGTTTTACATATAGGTGTAGAAAAGATATCGTCGAAGAGTATTGGAAATTTCGATATGCGAATAAGGGAATACGGAGATGTTTGTGAAAATGTATATGCTCCCATGAGGTAATACAGCTTATCGACAGTTGGATCTTTTATCGAACTATGAAAAAAGGCTAAATATTCACCATCTACAAGTAAAGCAGGGGTTCCTCCGCGAATTTGCCCCCAGGTTTTTTCCCAAGACAATGGAATAAATTCAGAAGGTTGTTCAAAATTTAACTTTTGAATAGAAACTCCCGGGTTTATTACCCGAAGGACACGATGAGGGTTATACCAATAAGACATAAGGAATTCGGTATTATTGCAATTTGCAAAGAAGGGAATCCAGTTTTTTTCTGTATTACACAGTTTCACATCGAGATTTGTCTTATACTCTAAAGTCATATCATCGGTATTGAGTTTTGCCATATGCATAGTTCTAAGATAGGGATCTTCGGACTCGAGATCATTGTAAAATAGGTAAATTTCCCCCATACATTCAAACAGTCGTGGATCTTCAGAATACGTGGAATTCGTATCGAGCGGATAAAAATTGCCAATGACATTAAAATTTTCATCTAGCCTTGCAATCCCTATGTGAGTAAAAAGCCATTGTTTACCACTCGTCGCAATTGTATCATAGCGAAATGCCATGAGATAGTCGCCGGAAGGATCTTTTACTAAAGATGCATTGTGAGGATTTTCGACTCCTTTAATTCGAATCGCTTTTACATCTAAAACGAGGCCTTCAATTTTCTGCATTGCTGATAAAGGACTGATGAGAGGTGCTTGTGGTTCTGCAATGTTTTGATTTGCAAAATCTTGATTGTTCTTATTTTTTTTTGATTTTTTTTTCGTCTTTTTCTTTGTAATGACTTTTTTTCTGGATCTTCCATCTAAAGTGACGGATGGCAAAGAAAATATAAAGACGAAAAGAATATAAAAAAGTCGTACGTTTTTCATTGTTGCACTACTGTTTCGGTGTTTAGATATTCAAAAGAAAAGTCATTGAGCTCGTGATTGTCTACAACTTTTCTTTTTGAATCAATCGAAGAAATTTAAATTTTTCAAAATTCTTAGAAGAAATAATGTAAGTTGAATGAGACTTAGGAGGAAATGCCAAATGAATTCTGACTGCTTGACATTTTCTCTTAGATACATTCAGTGACATTAATATAGACTCTATAGAAAAAGGAACATTCATGGAACCCTTTGATCTCAAGACTCTTTTGCAATTTAAGAATCGAAATGAAGATTCTAAAGTCGATCAAATTGTCATTGATTCTCGAAGGATTGCATCAAAAAATGCCCTTTTCATTGCTCTCAAAGGGAAAAGCAGTGATGGTCATGATTTTGCATATACAGCTTTAGAACAAGGGGCAAAATATGCCATCGTAAACAAAAATTTTCCTCACAACAACCCATCAATAGAACAAAAACTCATTCGTGTAGATGATCCCCTTAAGACCTTGCAAGAGATCGCAATGCTTCATAGAAAAAAAATGAAAGCAGAAGTTCTTGCAATCACAGGTTCTGTTGGAAAAACCATGTTGAAAGACCTTCTATTTTCCATTTTATCAAAATACAAAAAAACGTATGCAAGTCCTGAAAGCTTCAACAGTCAAATCGGTGCTGCTTTAAGCATACTACAAATAACCTCTGAACATGAAATTGCAATTATTGAAGCAGGTATATCAGAACTAGGAGAAATGGAACGGCTTTCTTCCTTCATTATGCCAGATCACGTCATTGTCACAAATTTTTTACAATCAAGACATTACCTTCTTCAAAATGAACACCTCGTTATAGAAAAACTAAAACTTTTGACGAAAAAAACACCATCGAGCTGGAATCTCATTCCATACACGGATCATACAAAATCCCTTTCTTCTGACTCATACAAGATACTGTTCTGGAATGATCTTCCTTCTGTCGTGAAAGGTAACAAAAAGCTATTTTCGATTTGTCTAGAAAATATGACGCACGATATAGAGATTCCCTGTGACAGAATTTACGTCCAGGATCTATTACAAATTGCTTTAAAAGCATCTTTTCTTTTCTCGGTTCCGAAGAATGACATTTTGAGAGCGCTACAAAGTTATGTGCCAGAGCCAATGAGAACAGAGGTGTATGAAAGCCAAGATGGTGTTCTCTTCATAAATGACTCATATGCTCAAGACCCCATTTCTATAGATATCGCATTGAACCAGTTTGACACGCTCAGGACAGTAACAAATGGAAAAAAAATCTTTGTGTTTGACAATTTGCGTTATCAAAATGCACCTTCAAAAAAAGATCTGGAGCGAATTGGCTATGCTATAAAAAAATATCAAATTGATCAGGTAGTCTTTTCAAATAAAGAAACTCACGATGTTTTCAAAAATGCATGCAACGCGTCATGTACATTATCATACTCAAGATCATTTGAAGATGCGATTTTGCACGTAAAAAAGTGTTCTGCTTCCAAAGATACAGTTCTGATAAAGGGAGAAAAAAAGCACCATATCGAAGACCTCATAGAACTCATCGAAGATGCCCCCTTGAATAATCACATCGTGATAAATCTTGCATCGATTCAATCAAACATTGAAACATTACGGCGACATCTCAAAGAACAAACGCGGATTTGCGTGATGGTAAAAGCGCTTGCATATGGCACAGACGATGTACGCATCGGTCGTTTTTTACAATCTTGCGACATAGATATCATGGGAGTTTCCTATGTGGATGAAGGTGTATCTTTAAAAAAGCAAGGAATCATGGCGTCTATTTTTGTGTTAAATGTGGCAAAAGAAGAAATTTACAAAGCTGTTTTGTGGGATCTTGAAATTGGCGTTCACGATTATGTGACGATTAGTTCTCTACAAACAGAAGCAGAAAAGCAAAACAAAAAAATAAAAGTTCATCTTCATCTCGATACAGGAATGGGTCGCTTTGGATGCCGTTTTGAAGATGTCTTAAACCTTGCAAAACAAATTGCCTCATCTTCGAATTTGATATTCGATGGATTTATGACACATCTTGTCTGTGCCGATGACCATAAAAAAGATTCAATTACACAAAAGCAAATCACCCTGTTCAAAAGTGCTATAAAACTTCTCGAATCGGAAGGTTATGAGCCGAAATGGAAACACATAGCAAATTCATATGGCGCATTGCGTTTTTCGATTCCTGAATGCAACATGGTTCGCATAGGCCTTGGAGCCTATGGACTTGTTCCGACACAAAGCTCCATGATATTTCAACCCGCAGTCTCTTTATTTTCTAAAATTGTGGGGATTAATGAGTGCAAAAAAGGTGAAACGATAGGATATGGAGGCTCTTACGTAGTCAAACGAAAACGTGCGAAAATAGCGGTTCTACCAATCGGATATTACGATGGGCTTCATCGAAACTACGCAAAAAAAGGATACGTCATGATTCATGGGAAAAAAGCACCGATTGTAGGTAATATCTGCATGGATTATACGATGGTCGACATAACTTTCATCGCGGATGCTGCAATTGGAGATACTGTCCTCTTGTTTGGTGAAGACGAAAAGGGACAGTACATATCACCATCTGAGCTTGCAAAACTTGGCGGTTCAATCGTTCACGAACTCATGACATGTCTTGGCCCAAGGATTCGAAGAATTTTCATCTATGACGAATCTTTGCGGCCAAGGTGATCTTATTTTTCAAGTATTGCTGAAAATTTACGTAATTCTAAAGGTAAAATATCAAATGGATTGTCCTTAATATCGAACTCTGAAAGAGACAAGTTGCCAAGTTCTGATGGTAATGTCGTTAACTTATTCTCATTTAAACAAAGCCTTTTAAGAGAGGATAATGATCCAATTTCCGAAGGAATTGACACTAACTTATTTCTATTTACTAAAAATGCTCTAAGTGATGACAAATTACCAAGTTCGGATGGCAAATTCTTTAACAGATTGCGATCTAATCGAAGAAGTCTGAGCTTTGACAACTTTCCAAGTGAATTGGGAACCTGAGAAAGTCTATTATTATGAAGAGTTAATTCAACAAGAGATGATATGAACCCAATAGATTCAGGTAAGCACGTTATGTGGTTTTCCGATGCATGAAGAGCTTTAAGTTTTGATAGCTTTCTTATTTGATCTGGGAGTGTAGTTAGTCGATTCTCAGTACAACGCAATGTTTGAAGAGAAGTTAATTTTCCAATTTCTGGCGGCAAACTGATCAATATATTTTCATCTATATAAAGAGATTCAAGTCCCGAAAATTTGCAAATTTCTCTTGGAAGACAAGTAAGCTTTAAGTTGTTAAGGGTAAGATGAGTAACTTTATTTACTCGATCTTTATTCTGATTTAACCAATCTCTTACTTCATCTGCAGTTTTTAATTTGACATCTGTTACATCTAAACAAGACACCAAAACTCTGTTCCAAATTTTCATTAAATTATCGTCTGAGATAATATCGCGCTCGCAAACTCGACAAGCAACTGAAATAATTCCTTCTGAAAAATCTCTTTGCAATGGAACGAATGGTATGTTTGCAGCATTCAATAATTTTTTATAGAGTAAATTTAGTAATACTGTATTGGAATGATTTCCCTTAAACAATTTTTTTTCAATTTTCTTTGTGATTCGCAAATTGCTTGGAGAAAAGAGCTCTTCTGGTATGTATTTTAATAGATTTAAGAGAACGATCTTATTTGTTTCTTCAGAATACGTGTTAAATTCCTTTGAAACAAGGCTTGTATAAGGATTTCGTGCTTCGCTTAAAATAAGAGCACTTAACTCGATTGGCAATGTTGAAAATACACTTTGATTTGATTCCATAATATTAACCTAAAAAATTAAATTCTATTAGCGAAATAATATATTATAATAATGTTAAAGTAAACTTATAATATAATTGAAAAAAAATTTTACAGAATAAAATTAAAAAATTTTTCACTCATTTTCGGCATGGCGATTTACAATTTCTTGAAGTTGCAAAGAACTGAAGCGTTATCTATACTATGCGAGAGTAAAACCTACATTTTCGACTACTTCTTGGGAGACCTTTGTACATGCCTTTTGGTTGTGCACATGCGCCATATGATTTTAAAAGCTTTGTTTCGTGGAAGCGATTTTTCATATATCATGCAATCATTCTTTTACTTTTTGTTTCATGGTTCTTTCCGCCTACGGAATACCTTTGGGAATCCCTCGATATTGCCTCCTTTCACTTTTTTAATTCTATTTTAGAAGAAAGTATATCGATGCAAATATTTTGGGGGCTTGCAAACGTCCGCATAACGGATCTTTTTGGAGCATTATTCATAGTAATTTTTTTCCTTATGTACACTTTTGAAGAAGGAAGAGAAACGGCCAAATTGCGACTTGCCCAGTTTTTATATCTTTGTATCTGGGGTGAAATTGGAATTTTAGTAGCAAAAGAAGGAGTGTATTGTTTTTTAAAATGGATTGGCCATCTGAGGCACAGTCCATCACTTGTTCTGAATTGCCCTGTAAAAATTTCTGAGATGATCCCCTGGCTAAAGGTGAAGGATTTTTCGTATTCGAGTTTTCCGGGAGACCATGCCCTAATTGTTCTTCAATGGTCTGCTTTTGTTTTCTTTTTTTGTGGAATGCGGTATGGATTTTTAGCACTTATTTCATCGACGTTTTTCATCCTGCCAAGGATTATGGCAGGAGCGCATTGGATGACGGATACGCTTATTGGAAGTACATCGTGTGTGCTTGTCATAATAGCTTGGGCAACATGTACTCCTATCTATCCGTGGTTAATGCCACGTCTTTTGCGATTCACATCTCGAATTGTAGACTACTTTTCAAAAACACCTTGTAGGGAACTTGTAAAATGACTTTGACCTCTGATTACGAAAA
>JBDHQC010000086.1:0-8326 GCA_039806815.1 Parachlamydiales bacterium | reverse complement strand
TATATATATATTTGCATGGGATATAAAGAGACTCATTTATTTTGTTTATTTATTTATTCATTTGAATAGAAAATTTTTTGAAGCATAGAATCTCCTTCAATTTAAGTATGGATAGACTAATAGGAAGGAATCTATTTTTCTTACCGTATTGGTTACGGTAGTAGGAAATTTGCTTCATCTTTCTCAGGAATGACAAAGAACATTTCGTCCTCGTTGAATTTGCTCTTGGAATATATCTTGCATAAATCCTCCCTCTACAACAAGCTTTTGAGTTGCTTTTTCGTTAATTTCACGAAGATATATATTAGGATTGTGATTGCTTCCTTGTTCAAAAGGTGCGCCATAGAAAACGTGAGAGATGCCTGATTTAATTATTGCACCGGAGCACATTGCACAAGATTCAGCATTTGTATAGATTTTGCATCCTGTTAGTTGTTTTTGGCATAGGATGACACACGCATTCGAAATTGCCTCTAATTCTGCATGGGCGATACAGATTTTTTTGGTATTTTGCTGATTTCTTGCTATTGTGATGATATTGTTGTCTGAATCTGTAATGAGTGCTGCAAAAGGAGGATTGCCTTCTTGAATTGCACGTTCTACTTCTTCGAATACAAGTTGCATAAAAGCTAAAATCTGGTCTGATTTTTTTGGGTCTTCCATTTTTTCCTCTGAATATATCGGTGTTCTAAAAAATGTGACTAAACAAAGAAATAAAGATATAGAAATTTTCGAATTAAAAATGTTGCAAATCATATTTTTCTCTAGGTTTATGTGAAGTAACACTAGTTTAAGAGCGTTGACTCATTTTTTTTTCACCGTATTGGTTACTGTAGGTGATAAAAGTTTAAATTTTCTAGTTTTTCTTCGATATTTTGGTGGATGAAATGTAATCTTTTAGGTTACAATAGATTTACGATTTGACCCGGAAAAAAATGACAATACGGACATTCAAGAATAAGAGGCTTAAAAGGTTTTTTGAGAACGGAAATAAATCTGGTATTCAGTCAGCTTTGGCAAATAAGATTGGGTTAATCTTGGATCGATTAGATTCTATCTCAGAACCTAAAGATATGAATTATCCAGGATCTGATTTTCATTCATTAAAAGGTCAATTAAAGGGATATTATTCAGTCCATGTGAATGGAAACGGGGTTATCATTTTTCGATTTGAAAATGGTGAAGCCCTAGATGTGGACTTAGTTGATTATCATTAGGAGAAAATGAGCATGAAAACAAAGAAGAGAAAACCTACTCACCCAGGAATAATATTAGAAGAGCATTATATTAAACCACTCAATTTAAACCTGCAGGAACTTGCAGATCATTTGGGTGTTGCTCGAAATACCTTATTTAAAATTCGAACAGGAAGAGCTAGTATTACACCAACGATTGCTCTTGCAATCGCGGAAGCATTTGATACAACACCACAAATGTGGCTCAATTTACAGCAGAAATATGATTTATGGGTGGCAGAATTTGAAAAACATCATATCCAAATTTTGCCAATATTCAAAAAAGGTATTCTTTTCCCTCTGCATGCAGCTACACTAAGACAAAGAAAACGTGCTTTAGCATGAAATTAATTATGAGTTTTTTTAAGTAATTTTGTTCCTCTTCGAATTCGTTCTTAGGGCACATCTTGCATGAATCCGCCCTGTACAACAAGCTTTTAGTTGCTATTTCGTTTGCAAGTTGCGGATAACCATTGGATTCTGGCTAGATCTATTCATTTCATGGAATAGCATTTTAGCTATTTCCTTCGAAGTGTATACGCTCTCTAAAAAGAATATAGTAATGCCGGAGATACGATATCCATTCACAACTTGCTTGAAATCATCTTTATGAGTGTGACAAATGACTCAATAGTAACATTTGGTTTTTAATTTAGTTGTTTTTAAAATCAAATGCTATAAGATTCTTCTTGTTAGGGAGTGCTTTTTTCACAGTCTTTTCTAGAAGACTCTGTGTAATATTTTCTTTTTTTGTTTTTTCAATTTTATGTTCTAACTTTTTATAAATTGAATTTACTCGTTTTTTTGCATGATCAGTTTTAATTGTTCCTGAAATTTCGATAGTTCTATTTTTTTCGTTAAATTTAAAACCAAAGCTAGCATATTTTTTATGGTCTTTTTTAAATACGTGTATACCTTGACCCGGTGTGCCTACTATTTTCATAATATATCCATATTTTGTTTAACTTTAAAATTGAGAGCTGCAAAAATGCAGTTTTCCTTGAAAAGAATAGGTAATGAATAGTATTTGTATCAATACAAATACACGATAAATAATTTATATAGACTGAAGACCATCTTTTTTATTGTGATGATATTGTTTTCGAATCTGTATTGAGTGGTGCAAAAGGAGGATTTTCTTCTTTAATTGGTTACGAATTTCGATCTAGGATTGCTGCGCAATCAAACTTTTACTGCTTTCTTTTTTTGCTCGAGTCTCTAACTCGAGCTTCTTTCTAAATCTTGGGCTCCTCGTATTTCTAGATCAGAAATTCGATGCCAACCGGGTTTTTGTGCATAAATTGATCTTTGCTCTAACAGCGTGCAAAAAAAATCTTTATCGAATTTAACACTTTTGTCGCTTTCTGAAAGGGGAACATAATTTTCAGGTTTAAATGGGGGAGTGTTGACAACTGCTAAAACGAGATTTTCTTCAGGAATTGTAAAATGAGCTGTATTTGGAGGAATTACAATAACAGAGCCTTTTTCGACATCGTTTTGTTTATCTCCAACGACAACAAGACCACGACCTTGCAAAACAAAATACACTTCAATTTCACGATCAAAATGTGGTTCTGCATAGGAAAGATTTCGCATATCGGCAATAGCAAAACTTTCATTTTGTCGATGTATGGGATTTTGTAATTCGTAAATAAGTCCACAGTGTGTATCTTTTGGCACACAGTCAGAGGTCAAAAAAGTCCAATCGTCAATAGTGTCTAGGTACGATTGCCATGTATGAACGAGTTCATTTACAAACATAGAAAGAATACGCATATTTTTTTACATATTCTTACACCTTTTTAGATTTTTTTCCAACGATCGTTAACATTTGGAAGTACCAATCTACGTCAGAGTCAACTTAATGAATTTAGTATTACCGTATAGCGAATTCTTTTTATCGTATCGTGAATTGTAACAAGACCTGGTTGTTGTATTATTTCGAACCTGCCTTTTTCATCCAATAATTCACGAGTACCGATATCTTCATTTATTTCTTGTAATAAAGCATATTGCAATTCATCGTTTGGCTGAAAACTTTGTTGTCTTGAATGATCATCGATTGAGATATTGTATTTCCTTTGAACGAAATGGTGATGGAAGAGAATATTTCTATTGTTTGCATCAAAACAATCAGTAAATACACCCTGGTATGTATGGCCTCCTTCGCATTCAATTTGACCAAGTAGAGAATAGTGTGGTTTTTTCTCTTGTGAGTTATCAGAACTCCACATACTTTTTTCGCCCCAGATCAAACCTATTTTAGTTATATACGTTGGAAAGCTATGAAAGAGTATTTCCTCTTCTTTTCTTTTTGTAGACAACCTTTTGTACTGATCGGTTTTTAAGGCTGGAGGTTCTTTTGAATACCAATCATTGACACGAGAATCACATGTGATATTCTTTGAGGAGAACAGTTTATGATTTGGTAATGGAGCAAATAGATTTGATGGGTCGCATCTCTCAGGTATGTTTTCTTTTTCAGGTTCTGAATTATTTACTTTTTTTCTCTTTCTTCTACGTCTAGAAGCCGTTTTTTGTTCTGAAACTTGAGAAGGTTGAAGAGTTATTTGAGGAGACTCTGCTTCTTTTTCTTTTTCAGATTCTTTTATTTCCTTTCTCTGTTGTTTTTTTCTTGCAGATTTTGAAATTTGTTTGAAATGACGTCCATTGTTGTTTTTAGGAAGAATAATAAATTCATTCGACTCTTTTTCTCTTTCCTCTATTGTTATATCTAAGACAGAACTCGGTTGCAATGGTTGAAAATTTTTTGAGTTTTCCTTAATTTTATCTATCTTCTCTAAGAAACTAGACAACTGCGTCAATTCTGCGGTCAAATCATCTTGAAAAGTCGGTTCTATTAACTTTATAATATATAGAACTGAATTAATAGTTTCTTCATTTATTTTGAAATTTGAAATCGAATTTTTTAATTCATTTATTTTACCAATTAATGATAATCCTTTCGACGATTCATTATCAGATTTTTTTTCGTTAAGTGTTAATTCTTTCATCAATGTGTTAATGGCATCAATTTCAATATTTTTTTCAGGAAATGTTTTGCAAAGTGTTTCTAGTTCATTTAATTTGATAATTGCAGTTTTATGAAATTTTCTTTTTATCATTTCTTGCAACGTGTTTATAAATTCTATATCTTTTGTCCATACTTCATTTTCTTTCAATAATGTAATTAGTGCTTCAAAGAACGTATCGGAATTTTCATTCACAGATAACAAATCTTTCAGAATAAATTGAATTAATACATGTGTTGATAAAATGTTTATTTTGAATACGTTTTTAGCAATTGTGTTTCGGAAAAAGTTGCGAACTCTTGAGCCTCTTATATCAATTATTTTAGTATCAGCAAATTCTTGTGGTGATGGGACATCCATGAAATTATATGATGTTCCGATGGAAAAATAGTTAGATTTTTATCTGAGTTGTAGTGCTTGATCAATTTTTTCATAAAGAACTTTGTATATGTTATTATACTCAGATTCTTTTTCTATATATCTTTCTAATAAATTATTGGAAGTATCGAGACTTTTCACATAAAACTCACAGGATTTATCTGAATTTATTTGATAAAAGTATTCTGCTGAAACGCTTTGAAAATGATTGTAAAATTCTTTTAACTCTCCTTGCTTTTTAGGAAGACTAAATTCTTGTAAATAGATAGTTTCTAAAGATTTTGCTGTAGAGTTTAAAGAACAAGCTGCTAGAAATAATCGCCAAAGATGAAGTATTTTTTTTGAGTCTGGTTTTAATCCTTCCGCTTTACTTGAATAATAATGAAGAAGTTCAAAGAGTTGATTATATTCTTGCTTTTGGAAAGCATTTTGTAAACTAAGGGAAATTGAAGTTGCTTCCGGGGTATTAATTTCAAGGCTATCCCAGCAAAGGCGCGTAAGCTCTCTATTCAGTTCATGAATTTGTTTTTTCCCTCCTTGCATTCCAAATTCTTTTAAAAAATGAAGGTCAAGGGCTCTCAATACGCAATGAATTGTCATCATATTGACTGTTTGGCGCTCGCGCAAAAGATGGAAGAGTTGTTGTAGTCCTTGTGCGATATCTTCATCCGACCACTCATCTACATCTTTTGAAGACAATTCTTTAATAATAAATTTGTCATCGTTTAGAAATGTATTCTTTTTAACTTTATACAGCAGTTGTTGACCAATATTATTTACAAGTGAAGAACCGGTTTGTTCTATATACATTTGGAGGTGGTTAAATACTTGCTTCCATTGAGCACTAGATATCTGTGACACTTGGTCATAGATGCATACTTGATCGAAAAGCCTTTCAATTTTTTTAATGACTTCGATTTGACCAGCTATGTATATATTATTAGATGGGTCATTATTTTGAATTTTTATAATTTTAAAATTGGTATCAATGCCAATTGATTGTTCTTCCTGAGAAGTTACATATTCTATTGCTTTATCGACTTTTAAAAGCGTTGATAACGGCGTTTCTTGGATATTTATATTAAACTCTATTAAAAATAAAAGTTTTAATAAAATTTATTATAAATATCAAGAATAATTACAATTTTACAAATAAAATATAATAAAAGAAAAAACCTATTGTTTTAAAAGACGACCTATTGCAATTTTTCGCATATCTTCTCCATGAAATTGAGAGCCAGGTTCACAAGCCCATGAATATCCTACTATATTGTCATTTGAATCGGTATAGACCCGAAAAATCCCCGTCCCTATGCCAGAAGAATGCGTTCCATTACTTCGATGACGAGAGTCTTGTGGACCGTGGCATGCACCAGTGCAGTCAATTATTGGAACTGCCCATTGTTTTGTGTTTTCGATAAGTGGAGGAATGTTCTGAATTTCATAAGGGATGGCATTGACAAACATGATGTGGCCATTACTTTTAAGTCCCGGAGGATATGAGAGTGCAATGACATCTCCCGGAAGTACTTTTTGGATATTTATAATGTGCTGAAAGCCGTTATTGTTTTCTATGGCCTTGTAGTAAGTGCTTGCCCTTGGCCGTGAAAGTCCCACCCATCGTTTGAGATCATTTCTGGTTAGGTGATAAGAGTGAATGAGGACAGAGTCTAATAGCCCACAGCAGTCTGTGTGACAGGCAAATTTTGTAGCTCCGTGAGAGCCTTTCCACTCGACATTTCGATGCATTTTTTGATAACTGTTATTTTCCGGCAATACATGCTCGAGAAGCAGCCTTAAGGCAATAAGATGCTTTGGTTCTTGAGGTGGTTCATTCAAGGCAGTGTTGGCTAAGAAAACACAAATTGCGACGAGTATTGAAACTATAAATATTGCTTTAGTTTTAGTCATAATTATCCTCGTTGCTTCAATTCTCAACTGTAAAGAACTTAAAATTATTATTTAATAAAAATATTGCGAAAATTTAATTTATAAAAATAATACAGAGTAGGGGAATTGGTTAAATTTATGGATGTTTCAGCAAATGCTTTCTATATTAAAAACTGTGCATTAGCGTCTATTGCAACAGGCATAAGAGCAGGCTCATTATTGGAGCTTCAGAATATATAGCGACAATTGATGAACCTTGTCTCTATCATCTTACCTGGGGAGGGCGGTTTGTCCATTCTTATACATACGAACAAATCACGATGTTGAAGAATGAAATGCAGAGAAAAAGAACTCAGCAATTTTTAAATCTTGAACAGCAAGTCCTGTTAGATCAGCAATGGTAATTTGCTCATCAGAAGTTCTTTTTTTTCGAGTGCCTCCTATAACTTGTCCAAGTTCTGAGATTTTAGATGGCTCAATAAGAGATTGGATGAGTGCTTTGTGTGTTTCACCATAAGAACTGCATTGAGATATACTATCGACAACGACAAGATCTGCTTTTTGTAGAATGTATGGATCTAATTCTTGCTTTCCAGGGCTATCTGCGCCTACTGCTGTGATATGACATCCCGGTTTTACTTGCGATGCATAAATCAGAGGAGAAGTACTACTTGTCGTAGTGACAACGAGGTTGCACGAATCCATTATTTCATCGATATCTTTTGCAATCGCAATGCGAAAATTTGAAAGCATTGGATCATTTACATATTTTTTGAGTTCGTCTGTATTTCGTCCCCATACTTTAACTTCTCGACATGTAAGTACGTGTTCTAAGCATTTGAGTTGGAATCTACTTTGAGTTCCGGTCCCTATTATTCCTATACAAGAAATGTTACTTGAAGCTAAGTATTTTGCAGAGATTGCTCCTGCAATTGCAGTTCTTAAGTGGGAAAGGTAGCCTCGATCTTCAAAAAGGGCCACCGGCTTTCCAGTTTTTTGAGAAAATAAGAGTATTATACCGTCTATAGATGGCATTCCATTACATAGATTCTGTGGAAAGTGAGACGCGATTTTTACGACGAAATATTCATCTTTTGGGATATGGCCATATTTAATATGGAGATCACCAGTTGGCTCTGTAAAATGCATATGTCCAACAGGGGGAGTTATCACATTTCCTTCTGAATAGAGCCTAAAACCATCTTCAATTGAACCGAGTAACTCGGGATAATCTATAGTATATTTTTGTATTTGTTCATATGTGAATATTTTCATCATTATTTTCCTATTTTTATTTCAGTTGAAAAGACATGTCTTGCTTTTGCATGAAGTTTTGCATGTAATGGATCTTCTTGAACGATTTCGATTACAGCATTACCCGGCCTTCCCATAAAATGTCCTTGCTCAGAGCCGATGAGTTTTGTTGTCTTTGGGATCATGTCATTTATGAAGAGGTATTGGGCAAGCCCTCCTTGCATAGAGCCAGTAAATGGATCTTCCAATATACCAACGAGGGGAGCAAATCCTCTTGCATGAACGAGATTTGAAGGTTGGAACGTTTCCGTTGTAAGAGCGCAGAAAAGGAAAATGTTGTCTTTTTTGGCAAATTCTATTGCTCCATTTGTGTCTATTTGAATTTGTCTTAGTTTTTCTAATGAATGAATCGTAAAATAACGCCAGTTTAACGTAAGACTAGCTCAAGCATGTTCTAGAAGCCTTGTTTCCACAATTTCTTTCTTTGAAAAAAATAATCGCGGTTTCTTAGGATTGAGACAATAACAAGCGATCCCT
>JBDHQC010000085.1:0-8345 GCA_039806815.1 Parachlamydiales bacterium | reverse complement strand
AAAATATTACCCGTAAATCCATTTGTCACAAGTACATGGACATTTCCTTGAAACGCAACTTTGGGTTCTATATTTCCGACAAAAGTAAATGGAAGCGCATGCTTTTGCTCCATCTTTTTAAATAGCTGCAAGGCTTGCTTTAACTCAAGAGTCCCTTTTTCACTTTCACTTCCAATGTTGAGCATCCCGACGCGAACGTCTTCATTTTTGAAGATGCATTTTTGATAGGCAGTCCCAAGAAAGGCAAACTGTACAAGATGCTGTGGTCTACTCTGTACTGACCCCCCCACATCGAGTACTGACATTTGTACACGTTCCGTTGGAAATGTCGCAAGGAGTGCAGGACGCAAAATGTGAGGAAAAAGCCCCAACTCCATAACACTTGCTGCAATGAGTGCTCCGGTATTTGAACAGGAAAGAAATGCATCTATTGTTTTATTTTTGAGCTTTGTAAGCCCACAAATAAGTGTAGATTCTCTTTTTTTCTTGATTGCAGCTAAAGGCTTTTCATGCATCAAAATAGCGTTTTGGCATACTACAAATGCAAGATCCGGCTGTGCGCGATGCTCAAGCGCTTTATAAACATCCGAAGTACAAAAGAGCAAAAAACGAAGTGCATCAGGAAATGCTTTTTTTGCAAGAAGTACTCCTTCGAAAATTTCTTCTGGGGCACTGTCAGAGCCAACAAGATCGATGCCTATCGTAACCTTTGAGTTCCCCATAAGAGCTTTCTTTTTAATTTATTATTTAAGAACAAGTCTTCCAGCATAATGGCCACAGCTCGGGCATGCAATATGCGGACGAATTGGGTTCTTACAATTTGAGCATGCTACTGAAAAAACCGGTTTTTTCGCATGATGTGCGCGTTTTGTGTTTTTTCTTGCATTTGAATGACGGTTACGTGGTACTGCCATGATGTCTATTCTCCTTTAAAATTTTTAAAAACCAAAATGTCTTTTCAGAGCGCATCTCGAAAAGGGTGGTATGTATCTTCACCATCTTGGCTTATAGTTTTTTTATGTAAATATTTTTCGATCTCTTCTCGATTTTGACACTTTGTTTTTCCGCATTGCAAAAAGTACGGTATCCCTAAAAAAATCTCTTCTTGGATCATGCCAAGGTAGCAATATACAGAACCTTTGATATCTTCGAGGGCTTCTTCATGCATACAATCGATTGCGATCGGCAATGAAAAATACTCGTTACAAATTGTGCATGAAACTTCTACATTTGTCGAAATCTTGCAGTCAATTATCAAATAATCATCGGTTACATAAGCTTTTCCTGCAACGCGAACATCTTCTTTAAAGCGCACTTCACCGCAATCGTCGTGAAAATTTTTCGCTTGGATTTGTTCGTTTAGTACTTCTGTATGACCTTCCCTTAAGCGGTCTATGTAGAGGCAAAATGGCTTATCCATGTCAATGTTCTCGTAAAGTCTTAAGTATACTACACAAAATTTTCCTTTTTTTCACGGTCTTTTTAACATTTACTGCACTTCTAATGCCCATTCAAACTGAATTCCATCCAGTAACATGGAAGACAAGTCTTTTGCATCAAGTGCATAAGCTAAAGCCGTATAAGGATCACGAATATAAAATGTATCTTTAACGTATTCGTCTATAAGGATCCAATGCCCATAGATCTTCGGATGAGTAATTGCTTGAATTACCTTTGAACCCCGATCAAGTATAACTTTCAAATTTTCTATAATATCATGAGGTGATGTAACAGGAATTACAGTAATCGAATCTTCTGCTTGAGCATTTTGCTCTTTTGTAAACTTTATTTGACTTAAAGTAATCCCTGCATATTTTCTTGCAATAGTCGCTAAGAGTTTTGCATTCGTCAATCCTTCCTGATTAAAGAATAAAGATATAAAAGAATTTGGATATTCAATTTCTCGTTTCTCAGCATAGCGGTCTAAAAATGCCATGAAAACACATGCTATTCCACAACTAAAATCTGTTGCTTGCTGCACAATATAACGTTCTTGTCCTTTTGAGGATTGGTAACAAAATACTTCTATACCTTCTTTTAAAAATACCTCTTGTACGCATAAGTCTTTCGCAGTTTCAATTTGCCCTTCAAATATAGGAGATCGTTTTACATAATAAAGCGTTCCCCTTTTTGGACTTTCATCTTCATACCAGACTTCCTCTTCAGCAGAATTTTCAACAGTTTGTACATTATCAAAAAGATGAAATATACTTACTGGTTGCCCCTGATTTCCTAAAGATGTTGCTATAATCTGATTATTGAGTCCTTCCAGACTATTAAGTTCTTTTCTGTTTACTTCCATATTATTACCCAATTAAATTTATTATTTCACATATTATCTCAAATAATGCAAATAATAATAAAGCTGATAAAAATGATTTATTTCCTAATATTCTTTTTTCTAATAAAGGAGCATTTTGTTTGTACTTTGAATAATAGACCATAACTATTGGTAAAACGCCGAGTAAAATAGCACAGCCAAAACCTCCTGCAAGACCAAGGGCTTTTAGAAAAATTCCAGGACATAAAATTGCTATTGTCACAGGAATTGCATAGGCAAAAAGCGCAACGATGAGCTGATTATCAAGATTTTTTTTAGAAATTTTCAGGCCATCTCTAATAAAATCGACGAGCCCGATCCCCGTTCCCAAAAAAGAGGTAGTGAGTGCAAAAAAACCAAATGCTCGTGCAAAGCCCCAAATGGTAGGATTTTGCGTAAAATACTGCAAAGGATGAATCGCATCGCGTCCTTCTTTCAAAGTAGCTAAAAGTCCATGATCTCCTTCTTTTGGAACAATGCCTAAAAAAATGATCTGCCATAGGATATACACAAAAAGTGTAATTGTCGTCCCTGTTACTATGGCCTTTCGAATTTTTGGCCCATCGTAATCCATCCAGGAACACAATGTTGGAACCGTCCCTTGAACTCCGAATGCTGTAAAAGTAACCGGCAATGCATTGATAGCAAGAGGCCAATTTTGATGACCCAATAAAGTCAGGGAAACTGAAGGAAGTGCGATAAACACAAGGCTAAAATATGAGATGAGAAGACCGATCACAAATAATTGATTCACGGGATCAATGACGCGCTTTCCTAAGAGTACAAGAGGAATAAACACAAGGGCAAAGAGAACAATTCGTAAAGTTGGCAGAATTTCTACTCCGATAAATTCAGAAATAAAATTTGCCCCTCCAACGAGATACGCAATAGCAAGGGAATAAAATAAGAATAAATACAATACCCAGCAAAGAAAAGCCCCACCCTTTCCAAGAGTATGGCGAGTTAAACTCAAAATGTTAATCTGGTCTTTTTTCCACAGGCACAGTTCACAAAATAAGATTGCAGTAAGAGTCATAAAAGCCCAACTCGAAATGAGAACACTCATTGAGGGAAGAAATCCGCAAGGCCCTGTTACAACGGGCAAACCCAACATGCCTCCGCCGATGGCAGTACCTGCGATAATGAGAGTTCCTGCAAAAACTCCGAGGTGGGATGATTTCATAAATTCCTAAAATATTTTTTTACAATTGAGTAAATAACTTAGTAAAGTTCTGTTATAATCCAAGGCATTCGAACTTGATTTCCTTGAAGCAAAAAAAATTACAAGAAATGTACCTTTAATAATTTTCAACTTACGGTAAATAGTATAACCGTTTCATTCTTTTTCCATCGAGGAAAACACGCAAGCTCTGTATACTATAAACTTTGATATGGAGTAAAAAAACGAATGCAAGAGATCTTACTGAACATTGAATCCAAAGAGCTTCGATATGCCCATTTAAAAAATGGCCTTCTTTTCGACCTCATCGTAGAAAGAAAACGAGAACGCCAGATCACGGGGAATATCTATCGGGGCCGTGTGACAAATATTTTACACAACATCCAATCTGCCTTTATAGATATCAATGAAGGCGAAAATGGATTTATTCACATCTCGGACATCCTAGAAAATACCCAAAAATTCCTTGAGATGTTCGACATGGACTTCGATCTGGATTACGACATTTCTGCAATCGATACAAAACAGTCCCAGAATTTAAAAATAGATCAGGTGTTAAAGCCGGACCAAGCAGTATTAGTCCAAGTCGTAAAAGAGCCCATAGGAACAAAAGGAGCAAGACTTACATCTAAAATCTCCCTTCCTGGGCGATATCTCGTCTTGTTGCCGAATTCTCCTCATAGAGGGGTCTCGAGAAAAATCGAAGATCGCAACATGCGAGAAAGACTTAAAAAAATTATTCGCTCTTTTGAAATGCCGCAAAATATGGGCCTTATCTGTAGAACCGCAAGCCAAAATGCGACGACGGAAATCCTCATCGCAGAAGCTCAAGAACTCATGAAAACGTGGGAATCAATTATTGATGAATTCAACAAATCCTCCAATCCCCATCTTTTATACCAGGAAACAGATCTCATCAAACGAGCAATTCTTGCCTGCGTCGATAAAAAATTCGATCGGCTGCTGATCGACGACTATACTATCTATCAACAATGTAAACGGCTCTATAGCCCCTATGCACAAGAGCATCCCCTCAGAATTGAGTACTATAGAGACAAAGCTCCCATGTTTGAACGATTTGGGATTGAAAAAGAGATCGATAAAAGTTTACGTCGCAAAATATGGCTTTCTAGCGGTGGATATTTGTATTTCGATCAAACAGAAGCAATGCACACAATTGACGTCAATTCAGGAAGAAGCACAAATTTTAAATCCGAAGACGTAGAAGAAACTCTCGTGCGTATAAACCTCGAAGCTGCAGAAGAAATAGCAAGGCAGCTACGCATACGCAACATCGGAGGGCTCATTATCTGCGACTTCATCGACATGCGTTCGAGAAAAAACCAACGGCGCGTTCTGGAGCACCTAAAAGATTGCATGAAAGAAGATTCTGCAAAATGCACCATTTTGGGAATGAGCGATTTTGGCCTTGTAGAAATGACAAGACAAAGAAGTAGATGTTCCCTTTCTCAAACGATCTTTGTAAGCTGTCCCTATTGCAATGGATCGGGAAAAATTAAAAGCCATGAGAGCATCTCTATTGAAATCGAGCGCGCCATTAAAAAGCTCATTCAATGCAACCAGCAGTATGCGCTTTCACTCCACATTCACCCCGAACTCAATAAATACTTAAACACAAATGACAAAGATTTCTTTACTCAAATAGCAGACTCCATGAATGCACGCCTAGATTTCGAACTCGACGACACTCTTCATTTGAATCAATTTTTATTTTATTCAAGTGTAAATAATAAACCTATTGAAATCTGATGAAAACATTGCAAGAATTTATAAGTACAAAAGCCCGAATGTTAGATCTTCCGAAAGAAGTAACAAAGGGCTTTTTAGATTTTTCTTCTTCTTATCAAAGCGCACTTGATGCACAACACATTTCTTTAGAATCAATTACTCCAATCTTCGAGCAATTTCTCGAGCTTTTAAAAAAGCAACTCGACGATCCCTATCAGTTTCAACTCTACCACGAACAAATAACAGAACCGATCGATTGCTATACTCTCGGCATAGAATTTATTCGTCCTATTTTAGACAGTCGACATTCAAAGGTCGATGGGCAAATAAACCTAATAAAAATGAAACAAAATCTCGAAAAAGGAGAAAATGTCATCCTTTTTGCAAACCACCAAACAGAAATCGATCCTCAACTCATCTCGCTTCTTACAGAGCCCATCGCTCCCGGTTTTGCAAAAAATATGATTTTTGTCGCAGGACATAGAGTAACAACAGATCCTTTGGCAGTTCCTTTGAGTCTTGGCTGCAACCTTCTTTGTATTTACTCAAAACGCCATATTGAAAATCCCCCCGAAAAAAAAGCAGAAAAACTGCAACACAACGCAAAAGTGATGAAAAAGCTCGAAGACCTTTTATCCGAAGGCGGAAAATGCATTTATGTAGCACCAAGTGGTGGACGAGATAGGCAAGATGCAAAAGGGACGATTGAAGTTGCCTCTTTTGACCCTCAAAGTATCGAGATGTTCTACCTCATTTCGCAAAAAGCAAAGCGTCCTTCTCACTTTCACACATTAGCTCTAAAAACGTTCGCTCTCCTTCCTCCTCCGAAAGAAATCTTAAAAGATATAGGAGAAGTCCGAACGACAGAATTTTCACCGGCATTTCTTTTTTATGGAGATGAGATCGATATGGAAAAAATTGCAGCAAATGATACTATTCAAGATAAAAAAGAACGAAGAGCAATAAGAGCAGAACATATTTATAATCAAGTGCTCGAACAATATAAAAAACTTTGATTAAATTTAAGAATTCTTTTAAAGTGCAATTGAAAAAACTATGAGTTTGTATATGGAAGAACACAATAACATGCAAGAAAAGATAAAACAACTTGGAATCCAAATTAAAAAGATGGAACAAGAAAGTGCGTCCTTTTTTGAAGAAATCGGCCTTCCCCCACACAAGCTTCACGAAGCACTGAACAATCCAAATTTGTACTCAAAAAGCGCCTTCGAGTATTTACAAAAACAACGCGAACACCTAGAAAATGCAATAAATAGACGCATCGAAGATGTCCGCGCGTCCGTTAAGAAAGATTCAACCGATGGCACAGGTAATGTCAAGGGCCATTGGATTTTTGTTCGTTAGTTGTTGAAGGAGAATCTTCCATTAATTGCGCTAAACTTTTTGCCATTCCATTGAAAATGAAGTGATGAAAAGGAACAAGCAAATACCAGTCAACTACCTCCGGCACAAGACTGTAGGCTTGTTTCTAGCTTTTGCGCTGAAACATTCGGATACGCAACATCTAGCGTTCTTACCTTACAGCGGACAGTTGACAGTGCCCTGCTCTAAGACCTAACGGCAATAGAGAAATTCCGCGAATATCGGGGTCAACTCGTCATAGGCATTATGCTTTTCCAAAAAGGATGCTAGCCTCAGAGTTGAAAACAAGTTATAGCGCAATTCATCCTTTAGCCTTGTGCTAAAGGATGAATTGCATCAACCTAATAAATGATGAGAAAATACAAGCACTATTTCCAAAATCATATCCCTTACATTTGATGATTAGAAATATCGCTCACAAATTTTTTTCTTCTTTGCCATATCACTTCATAGCGATGTATTTCAAGCATCAATTCTTCGAATGATGCGAGCAATACCATCTTTTGTTTGCTTCATCTTATTTTGATCTATCTGATACACACAACGAAGTAAATGCAAACTCATTGACATCGAAAAGTCCAAAATCAGAAAGTTTGAGTTCCGGAATGACCAGAAGTCCCAAGAATGACAATGTCATTAGCGGATGAGAAAGCTGTGGTGCGCATGTTTTGATATAGGCATTGAGTTCTTTTAATTTTTCAATGATAACTTGTCCTTCTTCGTCGCTCATGAGTCCTGCAATGGGCAATGGAAGCAATTTTATTTTCCCATCTATCGAACAGCACAATCCTCCTTTTGCATCGATTATAGCATTAACAGCAGCACTCAAATCGCGATCATTTGTCCCACATGCCATGATATTATGAGAATCGTGTGCAACAGATGAAGCAATAGCTCCTTTTTTCAAACCAAATCCCTTGACAAAACAAACGCTCGGATCCTGGTTTTTATAACGGCAAACACAAGCAAGTTTAAGGATATCCCGATCAAGATCGTAAAGAATTGTATTTTCCTCATCAACTAATGGAGTAATGAGCATGGATTTTGTTTTTAAAGAGCCTTCTTGGGCAACGATTACTCGAATTTTTTGACCTGTACACTGGACTTTAAATTCGTCTTCGTGCTTTTTTAACGTCCAAAACTGATTGATTGGAGTAATTGGCACATGAGCAATCAAGCTTTTTCCATGCTCTGCAACCAAGATGCCATCGATATGTGTTTCGAGAATTTCAAAATTCTCAAGGTCTTTTACAATAATAAAGTCTGCAGAATCACCGGGGCGTAGCCTTCCCACAGGCAAATGATAATGCTTAATAGGATTCAAGCAGGCAATTTTTAGCACATTCATCAGCTTGTGCCCTTTTTGAATGGCACGTTTACAGAGTTCATTTATATGCCCTTTTTCAAGGTCTAAGCAATTTTTATCGTCGCTACAGAACATCAACATGTCGGGATATTGGTCGATCAATGCTTCAAGACTTTCAAAATTTTTTGCATCAGATCCTTCGCGAATAATTACCATCATGCCATTTTGAATTTTTTCCAACGCTTCGTCGTAATCAGTACATTCGTGGTCTGTTGTAATTCCGTGATCAATATATCTTATTAAATCTTCTCCTCGAAGTCCTGGCGCGTGACCATCTATCGGTTTGTTTAAAGTTTTTGCAATGTCGAGCATGCCAATAACTTTAGGATCATTTTGTAATACTCCTG
>JBDHQC010000084.1:0-8364 GCA_039806815.1 Parachlamydiales bacterium | reverse complement strand
CTTGAAGTGCATCGTGATGATAATGCAGCATTAAATATACGAGCCGCTGGAATAACGGTTCTAAAAGCCTGCGGAGCTGCCCTCTAAGAGGGAGCGATGAAACAGGAATCCTTCCCTTTAGAGGAGGGAGGTTCAAATAAAAAATTAGGAGAAATTTGTGAAACACTATTGCATGACAAAACAGACATTGCAAGGAGAGATTACAGTTCCTTCTTCCAAGTCTCAAACATTGCGAGGAATTTGTTTTGGAGCAATGGGCAGAAAAAAAACTGTTATTCATGATCCGCTTTTTTCTGGTGACACAGACGCAATGATTCGTGCTGTTTGCAATATCGGTGCCGAGTGTAATGTACATTCTGATTGCATTGAAATACAAGGTGTCGGCGGAAAAATTTCTTTTGCAGAAGATGTCATCAACGCTCAAAATTCAGGAATCGTGTATCGTTTTTGTACTGCAATCGGATCACTTTCGTCATTTCCAATCGTCATCACGGGCGATCATTCCATTCGGCACAGAAGACCGATTAAGCCCTTACTCGATGGCCTTTGTCAACTTGGGGTAAAAGCAGAGTCGCTGAAAAGAGATGACTATGCACCGATTCTCGTTCAGGGGCCTTTACACCAAGGAAAAGCAGTCATTCATGGAGAAGATTCTCAACCGGTATCGAGTCTTTTAATCGCCTGCAGTTTTGTCGATGGGCCTTGCGAATTGGAAGTCAAAAATCCTGGGGAAAAGCCATGGGTGGCACTGACCTTAAATTGGCTCGATCGTTTGAATATTTCCTATACGAATGATAATTTTACAAGATTTACGCTTCAAGGAAGTGCGTCATATGATGGTTTTGAATATAAAGTCCCCGGAGATTTGAGCTCGTGTGCATTTCCTGTTGCCGCAGCAATAGTTACAAATTCTGAGCTCATCGTAAGAAATGTCGATATGCGCGATCTTCAAGGTGATAAAGCACTCATTCATCTGTTTCAAAAGATGGGAGGAAATATTGAAATTGACGAAGAAAATAAAGCAATTATCGTCAAAAAAGGAAGTGTTTTACACGGTGTGACAGTAGATATAAACAATTTTGTGGATGCGATTTGCATATTGTCAGTAGTCTCGTGTTTTGCAGAAGGAACAACGCATATTCAAAATGCGAAGATTGCAAGACAAAAAGAAAGTAACCGCATTGAATCTATTGTGACTGAATTGCAAAAGATGGGCGCAAACATTCATTCTACTGAGGATGGTATAACAATTTCAAAATCCTTATTAAAAGGAGCACCTGTATTTTCTTATAACGATCACAGAATGGCAATGTCTCTTGCCGTTGCAGCATTAGGAGCACAAGGACAAACACACATATCTTCAACTGAATGCATTGCAAAAACCTATCCAACGTTTGTTTCTGATTTTAACCGCATAGGGGCAAATATCAAGGAAACTCTATGAACATCGTCTTATGTGGTATGCCGATGAGCGGAAAAACGACAATCGGCAAAATGCTATCGGAAAAACTTTGTCTGAACTTTATAGACATTGATGTTTTGATTGAAGATGCTTATGCAAAAACAAATGGGAAGTATAAAAGTAATCGACAAATATTTTTGGACCATGGCGAAAAATATTTTCGAGTTCTCGAAAAAGAACAAATTGCCTCTATTACTCATGTAAAAGAAAGTGTCATAGCAACAGGAGGGGGTGCGATTTGCGACCACGAAAACGTTCCCATTTTGCGCTCGATTGGTCGAGTGGTTTATTTACATGCGACTTTAGAAGTGCTATGGCGGCGGATCGGAAGTCGAAACATTCCTGCTTATTTAGAAGACTCAGACCCCAAGAAAGATTTTTACGGCGTATTAGAACAAAGAGTTCCTTTATATAAAGCTTGTGCTCATTTTACAATTGACATTGATGTATTAACGAAAGAACAAATAGTAGAAGAAATAAACAAGAGATTAGTTTATGGCCAGTAATTCGTTTGGCAAAATATTTAAAATGACAACGTGGGGTGAATCGCACGGAAAGGCCATTGGTGTTGTCATCGATGGTTGCCCTGCCAATATCGAAATCGATGAAAAGACTCTTAATGATGCGCTACAATTGCGCGCGTCTGGTCGTAATCCATTTACTTCTCCTCGACGCGAGCCTGATACAGTAGAGATTTTGTCAGGAGTTTTTGAAGGGAAAACCACCGGCACACCCATAGCAATCAGTATTCTTAATAAAGATGTAGATTCTTCGACCTATCATCCAATGAAAGATAAACTTCGCCCCGGACATGCCAACTTTACATATCTTGAAAAATACGGAATTTTTGACTATAGAGGTGGGGGAAGATCCTCTGCGCGCGAAACTGTTGCCAGAGTGTGTGCCGGTGCGATTGCAAAAAAAATTCTCGACGCACACAACGTACGTCTTGTTTCCTATATAAAGCAAATAGGTCCTGTTGAAGCAAAAGTCGACTTTGCTCATCTTGAACTCGTTCATACAAATTCGCGACTCAGTCCCATTTTTTGTCCTGATAAAGTAGCAGAAACTCTGATGATTAATTTAATTGAAGAGGCAAAAAATGAAGGGGATTCTTTAGGTGGTATTGTGGAATTTCAGGCTCATTTTCTCCCAAAAGGACTTGGCGATCCCGTTTATGAAAAACTGGAAGCAGTTTTAGCTTATGCCATGATGGGAATTCCTGCATCGAAAGGTTTTGAAATTGGTTCCGGGTTTTCGGCAAGCCTCATGAAAGGATCAGAACACAACGATGAATTTGATATGGAAGATGATAAAGTTGTGACAAACACAAATTTTGCAGGTGGAACTTTAGGAGGTATTTCTACCGGTATGCCATTAGTAGGACGAGTTGCTTTTAAACCAACATCAAGCATAAAAAAATTGCAAAATACGCTTACAATCCAAAAAGAAAAAACGCAACTTCAGATCTCTGGTTCATCTCGCCACGATCCTTGCCTTGCAATTCGAGCAGTTCCTGTTGTAGAAGCTATGCTTGCATTGGTGTTGGTAGATGCACTTCTTTTAAATCGGTGTGCGAAATGATTCCATCTCTCATAAAATGCATACAAAAGCTCGGCTCTCGTTTTGCCATTATTACAGACGACACTGTTCAAAGGCTTTATGCAGCACATTTATGTACTGTTCTTAAGCAACATAGCCTAGACGTTTGCGTTTTTTCTTTTCCACAAGGTGAGATGTATAAAACTCGGAAAACGAAAGAAGAGATTGAAGACCGATTATTTGAAAACGGATTCGGAAAAGATACGTGTATTATTGCGATGGGAGGAGGAGTTGTTTTAGATATTGCAGGGTTTATAGCCGCAACGTTTTGTAGAAAGGTTCCTTTAGTCCTAGTGCCAACGACACTTTTGGCAATGGTCGATGCAAGTATTGGAGGAAAAAATGGAGTAGATACTCCTTATGGGAAAAATTTAATAGGAACAATCTATCACCCAAAAAAGGTATTTCTCGATTATTCGTATTTAAAAAGTTTGAACGAGCAGGAACTAAGAAATGGCATCGTCGAAATGATCAAACATGGTCTTATTGCAGATTCTTCATATTTTGCATTTATGGAAAAAAATAATGATAAAATTTTGCATCTTGATTCTGCATGTGTAAAAAAGGCGATTCAAGAAAGTATCCGTATTAAAAAGGATATCGTAAAGAACGACAAAGAAGATATTGGCCTTCGTCGAATTGTTAATTTTGGACATACGATAGGACATGCACTAGAAAAAATAACAAACTTTTCAATCCCGCATGGAATGGCCGTTGCGATCGGAATCGTTTGTGAAAGTTTTCTTTCTTGTGAATGTACACACCTTTCGAAATCTTCGTTTGAGCGGATTAAAAATATTTTTTACATTTATGACATACAATTCTGCATACCTCGCTCAATACAATTCGATGATTTATGTAACGCAATGGTTCTTGATAAAAAATCGCATCGAAAAAATCCTCGTTTTGTTCTCCTTGAAGAAATTGGAAAGCCTAAAGAGTTTGATGGAGAATATTGCACTACTATTGATACACACACTCTGAGGAGAATGTACGATGCTTTGTTGTGCAATTAAAGGGCCATCCTGTGCGGATGTAAAAGCTCAGATTGAAAAAGCACTTGTGTCGTGCGATCTCGTTGAACTGCGTCTTGATTGCTTTGAGAGTATAGATGAAAAATTTTTGCATGACTTGAGATCGAATTTTAATATTCCTATGATTTTTACCCTAAGAGATCGCACTCAAGGAGGAAATTTTCAAGGAGGTGAACGCGAAAGACTTTTGTGCATAGAAAAACTTTCCTCATTAAAACCGGAATATCTCGACATCGAAGCACACGTACCAAATGATTTTGTTGAAGAAATACAAAAATTGCATCCGGAAATAAAAATTATTCTCTCTTTTCACGACTTTGAAAAAACGCCGAAGCGCATTGACGATGTTGTACGAGAAATGAAAAAAAAAACTGGGTTTTTATATAAAATAGCCTTATTCGCACAAGATTCTATCGACATGATGCGCCTTGTTCTTTATAAAAAAAATGCGCATGAAAATGTTTTAGTACAAAGCATGGGAAGTTTTGGTGCGCCCTCAAGGATTATGGGTCCGTCCATTAAGAATGTATTTACCTTTGCATGCCTTGAAGAACACCTGCAATCAGCACCGGGACAAATTACCTGTCAAGCCTTATCTGAAACCTATAACCATTATTCTTTACATGAACACACCGAACTTTTTGGACTCATCGGTGATTCTGTAGAAAAAAGCATAAGTCATCTGACGCATAATTTCGCATTTAAGGCATTTGATATTCCTGCAGTATATGTAAAGATGAACGTTATTCCTTCTGAATTGTCTGATTTTTTGCCCTATGCAAAACAGATTTTTCGAGGATTGTCTGTAACGATGCCTTTAAAAGAGGCGGTATTGCCATATCTTGATTACATTGACGAAGGCGCAAGATCAATAGGTGCAGTGAATACACTTTTATTTAAAGATGGAAAAATTTTAGGGTACAACACTGATGGTTCTGGATGTATGTACGCTCTTGAAAATAGAATTCATTTACAAGGGAAAAATGTCATCGTACTTGGTGCAGGAGGTGCTGCAAAAGCAATTATCTACTATTTATGTACATATGGTGCACATGTTACGATTTTGAATCGCGATCAGAACAAAGCAAAGAATTTGGCACAGGCATTTCATTGTCTAGGATATGGCATAGAATCAATGAAGACATGTGCTGAAAAGGGATATGATTGTATTATAAATTGCACACCTTTATCAATGCCGTGTGACCCTGAATACATTCTTCCAAATGCAGTTTGCATGGACATTACGACAAAACCAATGATGACAGAGTTTTTACAATGTGCACAAGAGAAAGGATGTACCTGCGTGTATGGCTATGAGATGTTTGTAGAACAAGCACTTGGACAATTTTCCTTATGGTTTTCAAATAAAATTGATGTGCAAAAGGCAAAAGAAATTATGAAACAGCGTGTGAATATTGTTTTCGAATCTCAGCTGCAATAATTGCAAAAGCAGAAGATACATTAATCGAATTTTTATTGCCAACGAGTGGTATTTTGATAATGTGATCTGAAGCTCGAATGCTTTTTTCAGAGCATCCTTCTTCTTCGTTTCCCAATATGAGGGAAAATTCTTTAGGAAATTGAAACTCATAATAGGGGATTGCATCAGGTACTGTTTCAATGGCAATAATTGGTTTTTTTATATCCGATAAAGACGAATTGAAAAATAAAGACACATGTTCATAGGTTCCCATTGCACTTTTCTGAATTCTTTTTTCGTCGAAGCAAAAGGTATTTTCAGATAAAAAGATCCTTCCTAAACGCAATGCTTCGCATGTCCTTATGATATTTCCGATATTATGTATCGATCGTAAACGATCACAAAAAATGTCTATGGGTAAATAGAGTTCGGTTGACATGCGATCTTTTTGGAGAAGAAAAAAATCATTTTCTTTGACGTGTAACGATGCCATGTGCATGTGCCAATGAATTCTATCGCGTAGAGATCCAGAGTCACAAATGGGAAGATTCATCCATGCGCATACTTTGCAATATTCTAAAAATGCACCTTCATTTTTCTTCTGAATATATTCTCGAAGAATTTCAAAGCATTTTTTGTGCTGTTGTTCTTCCTTCAACGACTGAAACTTTTCTTTTGAAAAGCAAAAGATCCTTTTCACATTATCCCTTGGAACGAAGGTACTCTTCTAAAGTGCCGTCGTAAATTTCTATACCTTTATTGGTAAAGGCAAAGATTTTTTTTGCAAATCTGTTGAGCAGGTCTCTATCGTGCGATGCAACGACGCATGTGCCTTTATATTCTTCCAAGCCCCAACCAAGAGCTGACACTGCTTCAAGGTCTAAGTGGTTGTTTGGCTCATCCATGATGAGAACATTGTGCTCAGATAACATCATGCCGGCAATAATCAATCTTGCAGTTTCACCGCCAGAAAGAGTCGAGATTTTTTTGAATGCATCGTCACCGGAAAAGAGCATTTTTCCTAAAGCGCTTCTGACTTCCTGATCGTAGACGTTCTTTTTTCTTTCTTTGAGGTAATCAAAACAGGCGATGTTTTGGCTTTTATCGACGACTGTTTCGTGTAATTGTGGAAAGTAGCTCAAAAGGACATTGTGACCAAGTTCACATGTGCCTGAATCTGGTTGAAGTGCCTGTGCAAGCATTTTTAAAAGCGTCGATTTTCCAAGGCCGTTATTTCCGATGACACCAATTTTGTCTCCCCGATGAATTTCGCAGGACAACCGATCGATAACTTTATGACTATCGTATGATTTACTGATGTGATTGCACGTGAGAACTATTTTTCCAGGTGGTTTTTCCGTGGGAATGAATCGGATGTAGGGACGTTGGATATTTGATTGTTTTAATTCTTGCGGCTGAAGTTTTTCTATTTCACGAAGTCTTGATTGAACCTGGCTTGCCCGGGTTCCTGCACCAAAGCGTTGCACAAACTCTTGCAATTGCGCAATTTTTTTCTGCTTTGATTTTGCATCTTGCTCTGCTCGTTGTCGAACGGAAGATTTTGCAACGACCATTTCGTCGTAGTTTCCGGGATAAATGATGAGCGTTTCATAATCGATATCAGCAATATGCGTCGTTACGCTATTTAAAAAGTATCTGTCGTGGCTCACGACAATGAGTGTTCCTGTATAGCTCTTTAAGAAGTCTTCAAGCCAGCTAATCGACTCTAAATCAAGGTGGTTTGTCGGTTCGTCGAGAAGTAGTGCATGAGGATTTCCGAAAAGTGCCTGGCATAAAAGCACACGAAACTGCATGTCGTTTGGAATGGCATTCATTCGAAGTTTGAAATACTTTTCTGGAATTCCAATTCCTGAAAGAAGCGTTTCTGCATTTGATTCTGCAGAATATCCATCTTCTTCTGCAATAATACCTTCAAGCTCGCCAAGCCGAATGCCGATTTCATCGTTTATTTCTTGTTCGTAAAGACTATCACGCTCTTTCATTGCGTCCCAAAGTCGAGTATTTCCCATGATAACCACATCGAGAACAATGCAATTTGCAAAAGGTTCCATGTTTTGCTTGAGAAAGCCAAACTTTTGTGGCCGTAGCACTCTGCCGCGCGTTGGCGTGTATTCTCCAGTAATGATCTTTAATAGGGTTGATTTTCCAGAGCCGTTAGGACCGGTAAGGCCGTAGCGATTTTGAGGTGTAAAAGAGACGTTCACGTCTTCAAAAAGAGTTCTTCCGCCTATGTTTTCTGTGATTTCTTCAAGAGTGATCATGCAATTTTCTTTTTACTTTGATTAAAGCTTGAGACTATACCACAGGCGTTCAAAATCATTCAATCTTTGATTTAAACGTGGTTTATCGCACATCCTGCCAACAAGCTTTTCGTCTTCTTGTTGGCAGCTTGGCTTTTGAAGCACGTCCTGCACTGAAACTACTATGATGAGCTTTCCCGATTTGTTTTTGCTGTATGTAGAGTGACCTTGAGTCCCTTAGGTTTCTGAATTTGAGGTTGCCACGATGGAGTGAAATATATGGAGATTCCGCAGTTACTGATTACGACTATAAATCTGAAGCATGTTCGTGGAATTATTGAACCTTCCTTTGGAATTATCTCGAGAATGTTGCCTCGAAAAATTCATGTCATAACTCTTGGAGGATTTGAATTAAAAGTTTTATGTTTAATTGTTATTTTGCAACAACTTTTATTTTGATTTAGTTAACCCAAGTTGCGGATTACTAACTCAAAATAAAATTCGTAGCATAAGCTAAAATAAATCCTAAGATTTTTAATTCAAATCCCCAAGGTCGTATTGCGTGAATTTTCCGAGGCATCCATT